>JBEKOZ010000031.1:0-15398 GCA_049521275.1 Bryobacteraceae bacterium
AACTGCCCTGCGTCGGTGCGCGGAAAAAAAGCAAGTTCGAGGTGGGGAAAGATGAGCAGACTGGCCCCAAAGCCGATGGCGAACAGAGCCAGCCACAGCACCGGGCGGCGCAGGGTTCCCGCGACCGCCGTGTCGTAGCTCTTCAGGAATCCTTCGAATCCGCGGTTGAATCCCGCGTTGAACCTTTCGCTCAAGCTCCGATGGGCGTACGGTTCCTGTCCGGTGTGCCGGAGAAAGTTGGCGCAGAACAGCGGCACCACCGTCATGGCGACAAAATAAGATGCGAACAAGGAGAGCACCACGGCCAGCGCGAGCGAAGAAAACAGAAACTTGCTGACGCCGTAGAGGAGGGTCACGGGGAAGAACACCACGACGGTGGTCAGCGTCGCCGCCAATACCGGCAGAGCGACTTCCCGTCCACCTTTTTCCGCCGCAACCACCGGAGGCTCGCCCAATTCAAGATGGCGGTAGATATTCTCCAGCACGACCACCGAGTTGTCGATCAAGCGCGACAGCGCCAGCGCTAATCCGCCGAGCACCATAGTGTTCACTGAGCTTCCGCCGATCTCCAAAGCGACCATCGTCGCCAGCACGGAAATCGGAATCGAGAAAAGCACAGCGATCGTCGCGCGCATGCTGCCGAGAAAAACGAGAATCATCAGCGAGGTGAGGAACAGCCCGATGCCGCCCTCGTGCAACAGCGTCTGAATGGCTGTTTTCACGAATCGCGATTGATCGAAAACGACGTGACTCTCGAGCGACGGCGGGACATCGAACAACTTCTTGAGCTTCTCGCGCACCCCGTCCACCACCGCGATGGTGTTTGAATCGCCGCCCTGCTTCAGCACGGGCAGATAGACGGATCGTTGTCCATCCACCCGCACCGCGTTGTACTGGAGCGCGTAGGCATCCTTGGCGACGCCGATATCGGAAACCCGCACGGGATTGTCGCCGGTAAGCTTGACCGGCACATCGTTGATGTCGGCGACCTTGCTCACCTGGCTGTTGGCGTAAATGTTGTAGTCGTAGCGGCCGATCTGGACGTCGCCCGCGGGAAGAATCAGATTCGAATCGTTCATCGCGCGGACCAGGTCCATCATGCTCATCTGGCGCGCTTCGAGCTTGTACGGATCGGCATAGAGCATGATTTCTCGCCAGCGGCCGCCGAACGGCTGCGGCACGGCGGCTCCGGGCACGCCGGCGAGCTGATTGCGAACGACGTTCTGCGCCAGATCCTTAAGCTGCGTCTCGCTGAGGTCGTTGCCTTTCAAGGTCACCAGGCAAACAGGCAGGCTGGAGGCGTCCATCTTCAGCACGAACGGCGGCAGAGTGCCGGGCGGAAGGTGACTGATCTCCGCCATGGCGAGGCTGGCGATGGTGGTGACGGCGGAATCGGGATTGCTGCCCGGCTGAAAGTAGACTTTGATGACGCTGACGCCGGCAAGCGACCGCGATTCCATGTGATCAATGCCGCTGGCCAGCGTAAAGAATCGTTCCAGGTGATAGGTGATGTTGCCTTCCACCTGCTCGGGCGGCATGCCCGAGTAGAAAGTAGCCACGGCGACCACGGGAATGTTCATCGCCGGGAACAGATCCACCGGCATGCGCACGACGCTGACGACACCGATGATGGTGATTAGCAGGCAGAGGACGATGATCAGATAAGGGGTGCGGATGGCGAAGTGCGACATGGTTATTTCACCTGCACCGGCTGGCCGTCCCTCAATCCCGCATGGCGGCCCGCGACCACGACGTCGCCTTCCTTTAACCCGGAGCGAATCTCGACGCTCTGGTCGGTTTCGAGGCCGAGCGTTACGGGCACGATATGAATCACGCCCGGCGCGGCGATGACATAGACGAGCGCAGCCGCGGTGCTGCGATCCACCGCATCGAGCGGCACGCCGAGAGCGCCTCGGCTCTCGTCGATACGCAGATGCACCTCGGCATACATGCCCGGAATCAAAGTGAGCCCCGGATTCTGCACGTCGACTTCGGTGTCCATGGTTCGCGTGGACGGTTGTATTTTTTCAGCGAGCCTGGCCACGCGCCCGGGAAATATCCGGCCCAGCGACGGCACGCGAACGTCCACGGTCTCGCCGACGCGAACTCGTCCAACCGAGGATTCCGGAACGGGCAGGATCAGGCGCAGCAGATTGTTCTGGGACAGCTGCACGACGGGCATGGCCTGCGAAGAGGTGCCGGCCTGAATCATCGCCCCGATGTTCGCGTAGCGCTTGGTCACCACACCTTCGAAGGGAGCGATGATGGTCATGTATTTGTGCAGGGTCTGCACGCGGCCCTGGTCCGCCCGGGAGACGCGCGCATGCTGCTGCGCGGTTTTCAGGTTGGACTTGGCCGCGGAGACCTGCGCTTCCGCCACCGTGTCCCGGGAATGCCCCTCATCAACCTCCTGCTGCGGCACCAGACCGGGCTCGCGCTTCAGCACGTCGGCGATGCGGCTGTAGGAAAGATGCGCCATGTCGTGGGCGGCCTCGGCGCGACGCAGTTCATCGGACGCGGTGACGATCTCGGCGTCGGCCTGATCGATCGAAGCGGCGGCCCTGGTCAAGTCATCTTCCATCTCGGGGATTTCGAGCGTCGCCAGGACCTGGCCGGTATGCACCCGGTCGCCAATATCCACGCCGATGGAGCGCACGTATCCCGAAACCTTCGCCATCAGGTCGACTTGCTGGAACGGCTCGAATTCGGCGGTCAGGACCAGGTCGTTGATCAGATCCATGCGTGCGACTTTCGTGGTCGTAACCGGAGGCGGGGCATCCTGGCTCACATCCTTCCCGCCGCGGGCGTCGCTGCGGGAGCAGGAGGTACACGCGATGAGCACCAACGCAGCCAGCAGTGCTCTCATCGCAAATCTCCCGTCACGAAAGCCAGCGCGGCGCGCCGACTGAGATAGTCGTAATTGGCGCCGGCTGCGGCGATTTCGGCGGAGACCTCGCTCAATTGCGCCTGGTTCACCTCGACGATGCTGCCCAGGCCGATGTCATAACGCGTTCGCGCGAGCCGCAAAGCCTGCTGCGCCTCGGCTACCAGCCGCGCCGTCACGTCGATGCGCCGGAATGCGGTGTCGGCTTCGAGCCACGCCATCCGCACCTGCTCGGAGACCCGGACGGCGAGATCCAGCACGTCTTTTTCAGCGGCCTGCGCGCGCAATTCGGCTTCGGTGCGCCGGGCGGAATACAATCTCCCATTGAGAATCGGAATGGTGACGTTGAAGCCCGCGGCGCTGTAAGTGCCCTTCAATCGCGGATCCGTATCGGGCAGCGCGCCCGCGACTCCCATTAATCCGACGGTCGGTCTGCTCAGATCCCGCTCCGCCTGGGCGAAACGCCGCGCGGCTTCCTGAGACGCTTCGAGCGCCGCGAGATCGGGCCGCTGCTGCATCGCCCGCGTTCGCAGCGGCTCGGGATCGGGATCGAGCGGCGCGGGCAAAGGCTCGTCGGTCAACTCGAAAACTTCGGATTGTTCAGACCCAAGGGCGGCCGACAAATGCGCCTGCGCGGCGCGGGCGTCGTTTTCGGCGCGGACCAGACCGAGTTCGGCTTCCGATGCCACGACTTCGGCGAAGCTGACATCGAGCGTCGATTTGAGCGAGCTTTGCGCCAGTGCGCGGACCTGGCGCAGCAACAGCGCCCGGTTCGCGGAGACCGCCTGGGCAACCTTGAGAATCGCGTTCGCCGCGAGAGCCTGATAGTACGCCTGATCGACTACGATGCGTATCGCGGCCCGCACATTGACGGCTTTCTGATCCTGCGCCGCGGCGCGCGCCTTCGCCGAAGCCACCAGGTTCCCGGTGCGTCCGAAGTCCGTGATCAATTGCGTGACCCCGACGCCGGCCGCGACCCGGCTGTATAGGCTGGAGGTCTGGACCGTTCCCGCCGCGAGCGTCGAGCCGTGCTCCGCGGCAACGCCGGTTAAAACGCCAAAGGCCTGCGGATAGAGGGGCGCGCGCGCTTCGGTGACGCCGAGCTTTGCCGCTTCCGCAATCAACAAGGCGGAGCTGACGCGCGGGTGATTGTGCAGCGCGATCTCTTCCGCCTCGGCGAGCGTCAGCTTTCTGGGCTGAGCCGGAGCAGCGGCAGAAACAGCGACCGCAAGCGCGAGGATGGAACGGGTCACCATCTCAACGGGGTTCTTCTCTCGCCACCGTTTTGAGGATGGTGGTCTCCTGAACCTCGATCAATCCGTCGGTAATCAATTCGCAGAGCGCGGGGAGCAGCGCGTCCGCAGCCTTAGGGCTTTCGATAAATTCGATGCGGACGGGAAGATGCTCCCGATCGGCCGTATTTCCTTCGCTGGAATGTACGCGGTGGTGAGAGCCGAAGCCTGACTGCGGGCGAATTATGGTGGCGCCGGCCACGCCATGTTCGCGCAGGTAGGTAAAAATCTCGTTATACAAAAAGTCGTGGCCCGCGCTGGTGTCTTCGTTCAGGTGAATCGTGACTTTCTTCGCCAACCCCGGTGCGAGCATTGCTTTCCTGCATCACTTTTTTAGCATCCAACCTCCTGTTTTGCGCCTGAAGAGTACCTGATACCTTGCCCACGCGCCCGTCAGGAAAACGTCAGGATCTTGTCACTTGCGGTGCACCCCATTTCGCTCCTATAAAGGGACTGTGCACATCCTCGTAGTCGAGGACGAACAAAAAATGGCGAGGGCTTTGCAGGAGGGCCTGGAGGCGGACGACTACGCCGTGAGCGTCGCTCACACCGGAGAAGAGGGTTTTTATCTCTCCCAATCCAAGCCTTTCGACATGATGATTCTCGATGTCATGTTGCCCGGCCGCGACGGTTTTGAGATTCTCGCCACGCTTCGCCAGCGCGGAATGACGACGCCTGTGCTGCTCCTCACATCGCGAGACACGCTGGAGGACCGGGTGCGCGGGCTCGATCTCGGCGCCGACGACTATCTGGTGAAGCCGTTCGCGTTCCCGGAGTTGCTGGCTCGCATGCGCGCGCTGTTGCGCCGCGGCAAGACGGAGTCCGCGCTGCGCTTAAAGGTCGCGGACCTCGAAGTGAACGTGCCGCTCCGTTCCGTCACGCGAGCCGGGGAATTACTGGAGCTGACAGCCCGCGAATTTGACCTGTTGCATTACCTGCTGATCAATAGAGACCGGGTCGTATCGCGGGAAATGCTGGCGTGCGAAATCTGGAAAGAAGTCTCCCGGCAGACTCCCCTCGACAACGTGATCGATGCGCAGATGGTGCGTCTCCGGCGCAAAATCGACGGCCAGTTTGAAAAGAAGCTGCTGCAAACGGTGCGCGGCGTCGGCTTCATTCTGCGGGAAGACCAATCGTGATCCATCTGCGGCCGACGCATCTGCGCGCCCGGCTGACGCTGTGGTTCGTGAGCGTATTGGCCGGGTTGTTGATTCTCGCCTGGGGCGCCACGTTTACCCTGCTGTTCTGGCAATTGCGAAGCCAGCTCGATCATTTTGCCATCCAGGAAGTGGAGACCGTGGAGGGCTTGCTTTATGTGAATCAGAAGGGCGAGTTGCAGATGCGCGAGGATTATCACAATCACCCGGAGTCGAAGGACGTGATCGACCGCTTCGTCGAAGTCCTGTCGCCCGAAGGCTCCGTGCTCTATCGCAATGAGCGGCTGGGAGACCGGATGCTCGGCGGGCACCCTTTCGTGGGGGAGGGCGTCGGCGGATACTCGGTACGCTCGGAACGCCTCGCCGGCGGAACGAGGGTTCGCATGGTGAGCCGCATGCACTCGCTCGACGGACGCCTGATCCTGATCCGCCTGGGGCACAACGAGGAGCCGCTGTGGTCGGGCATCAACGAGATGCTGATTGCGTCCGTGATTGTCTTGCCCGTGGTGCTGGCGTTGGCGGGCTTCGCCGGTTATGGCCTGGTGCGCCGCGCGCTCGGCCCGATCGAACAAATGGCGCGCCGCGCGCAGGAAATCACGCCGCAGCGCCTCCATGAGCGGCTTCCCAACGACAATGCCGACGACGAACTCGGTCAGCTCGCGCGCGTTTTCAACGCTACGCTGGCGCGCCTCGAACAAGCTTTCGAACAATTGCGCAGGTTCACGTCCGACGCCTCGCATGAATTGCGCACGCCGCTTGCCGCCATTCGGAGCGTGGGAGAAGTGGGACTTCAGAAAGGGGGCAGCAGCGCCGAATATCGGGACATCATCGGCAGCATGCTGGAAGAAGTGAACCGTTTGACGTCGCTCGTCGATAATCTGCTCACGATCTCCCGCGCCGACGCGGGCAGCTTGCAACTGCAAATGGTGCAGATCCCAATCCTTCAACTGGCTCGCGAGGCGGCGTCGCTCTTCGAAGTCATGGCGGAAGAAAAATCGCTGGACTTTCTGCTCAGTGGCGACGAGGCGATCGCGGTGCAGGGTGATCGCCTCTTTCTCAGACAGGCGCTGGTGAACGTCCTGCACAACGCAGTGAAGTACTCGCCGGATGGCGGAACCATCTCCGTGCGGGTTCAAAGGAACGCCCAGGAGGTGACCGTGGAGGTCGAGGATAGCGGCCCCGGAGTCCCTGCGGAGGATCGCGCGAAGATCTTCGACCGCTTCTACCGGGTGGACAAAGCCCGCTGGCGCGAGTCGGGCGGCGCGGGGCTGGGGCTTTCGATTACGAAGTGGGTGGTAGAGGCGCACGGTGGCACGATCGGACTCGACGGCGCTAGTGCACGGGGCTGTCTGTTCCGGATTCAGCTCCCGCGCGAGAGTGCCCCATAGTCGATCTGGCGCACATGTTATCGGTCATTATCGGCCACTCTCCCAGAGCGGTGGTTCCTCACAATTAGATAAAAAAACAAGGGGAGAGTCAAATTGGCAGCTTGCGCGGGCGCGAAGTGAGCCTTAAGCTTTGCGATCGCCGGATCATGCGCGCTTTTGCAAGGAATTGTTTGAAGCAAATCAGATGAAGGCCGGGGGACCGTACACGCCACTGCCGCTCCGAGGCAACGCGCTGTTTTTCCCGAGCACGCTGGGCGGGGGGAATTGGGGCGGCGTATCGGTGGATCCATCACTTGGTTTGTTGTTCGTCAACGTGATGAATATCGGCCAGTGGGGGCACATGGACAAGCGGGGCTCAGAGTACCTGCGGAGTTCGGCATACGGGCCGTATGCACGGTTTTGGGATCTCAAGACACGAATACCATGCCAGAATCCGCCCTTCGGAGAACTGATCGCCGTGGATTTGGCGTCGGGCGAGATTGCTTGGCGGTCCGTGCTGGGGAGGATCGAAGCGCTGGAGGAGATTGGAGTGCGCGATACCGGGTCCCTGAACATGGGCGGGAGCATCGCGACGGCGGGCGGTCTGGTGTTTATCGGGGCGACGAATGACTCTCGATTCCGGGCATTCGATTCGCGGACGGGAAAACTGCTCTGGGAAACCAACCTGGAGGCGAGTGGGCACACCATTCCGATTACGTACCTGGGGCGTGACGGACGCAAGTACATAGCACTGATGGCTGAGGGCGGCGGAGGGTATCTCGCCGGAGGGCTGAGCAATAGCCTGGTGGCATTTGCACTGCCGGCAGTTAGCCCGAAACCGTTGCCGACTTCGGTTTCGAAGGCGGTCGCCTTAGCCGCCGAGGCACGGCGCGGGCTGCCGCAAGTGGGAGCGTTTGCGCCGGCGGCGCTGCCGGCCGGCGGCGCGAAGGCGCAAATAGAGAAAACGTGCGGGACAAGTTGTCACTCGGTGGAGGTGGTGACAAGTCAGCGAATGAACAAGGCGGAATGGACCGCGGTAGTACAGAACATGGTTGCTCATGGAGCGCAGGCATCGGACGCGGAGGTTGACGTGATCGTGGAATATCTGGCGAAGGCGCTGGGCCGATGAATAAAGGAGTGTTTCAACGCGTCGCTCAGCGTTTACGGGTGGCTGGGATATTCCGCCCTATTCCAGCGCTGAGTATTGGACGCCTGGCTACTGCTCCCCTGGACATGACAGTGGTAAGGAATCGCGGTCAAACGGAACGACATTAAACATTAGGGGTAGGTTCCCGGAACCCGTTTCGCGCCACGTCGCCCACGGCCTATCGGGATGCCGATTTAACGGTATGGCGAGACTCGGCTTTGCGCGCACTCACTGGGCGCACCGCGCCGAAGGATGGAGGGTGGAGCGCAATGCGTCGGTGCTATGCGTGGCGCCGAGATATTGCTGTGTTCAGAGCCAAGTCAAATGCGCCAATCCGGGGTTGCAACGTAGGAGCGGTCAATGGATGCTATCGTCGGCGTGCCGCAGTTGCCCATCACCAGCTTCAGCTCGCCTTGAAGGATTTCCAAAACTCGTTCAACCCCGGCCTGCCCGAAGGCCCCCAATCCCCACAGGAACGGGCGTCCGATTCCGACGGCCCTGGCTCCCAGCGCCAGCGCCTTGAACACGTCCGTGCCCCGGCGGACGCCTCCATCGACGAACACCGGAATTCGATTGCCGACTTCATTGGTGACTTCGGGAAGAGCTTCGATGGTCGATCGCAAAGTTTCCGTGGATCTGCCTCCATGATTGGAAACCAGAATGCCGTCGATACCATGTTCCAGGCAGAGGCGCGCATCTTCCCGCGTCTCGATTCCTTTGATAAAGAGCTTAACCGAAGTCGATTTTCGCAACCGGTCGACGAACTCCCAGGTCATCGCCGGATTCTGGCTGCGCACACCGGTCATGTTGATTCCGTCGTACATCTTGTTGGCCTTGATGGATTTCCCCGGCCCGCCCTCATGACAAGGCTCGCACTGGAGCAGGTCCTTGGGGCGAGCCCGCAAGTAGGTTTCACTGTTTCTGCCCGTGGTGTTATCCACGGTGAGCGCGATCACGGGGCACCCGGCCGCTTCGACGCGCCTCACGATTTTTTCGCAGGCTTCCCACGAAGTGGGGGCGTAGAGCTGAAACCATACCGGCCGACCGTGAGCGCGATTGACCTCCTCCACGCCAGTCGAAGTCACGGTCGAAAGCATCTGCATGGTTCCGCGCGCCTGGGTGGCTCGCGCTACCGCGAGTTCACCGTCCTGATGAACGGATTTCTCAGACCCGGTCGGGCACGTGAAGATGGGGCTGTTATACGCCGTTCCGAACAACTCCGTCCGCATATCGACCTTGGTTGCATCCCTAAGTCGCCGCGGGCGTAACTGGACGTGCCTGTACCCTTCGCGGTTGGCACGGAGCGTCAAGTCGTCGTCCACGCCGCTAATCGTATACGCCCAATGTCCCGCCAGCACCTTGCGGCGCGCGGCCTCCTCGAAATCCATGACGTTGAGCGCCTCTTTGGGATCGGTAATCACTTCGGCGATCTCCGGCGCTCCCTGCGCGAATGCGCGGATTCCTCCGAGCGCCGCGACGTAAGGGCTTCCGGCAAGAAACCGAAGGAACGCGCGGCGATGATGGACGCGTGAAATGAAAGTCGCCATGGCCGCCTATTCTATCGAAGGAATAGAATGGTTGGAATGCCAGCGCAAATTGGCCTTTCTGGTGTCGCGCGGGCAAAAAGTCCGCATGGGAGGTTTGAGAACCCGTTAAGGCACATTATCGGCTGGAATGTCCCGGCAGGTTTCGGCATCCGAGCATTCGCGGTGGTGCAAGGACGAGGGCAATATAACGTAACCAGCTATTCAGTGGTCGAATCTTCGAGAGTAGATGAGGTAAGGTACCGATCGAAGCATCGTGACATCAGGCCCTCGGGCGGACCTAGAATGCTTTCGGCGAGCAGCATCCGCTCGACGTAGTCGTAAAGCAGGTTCACATCGCCAGGGTGGTTGATGGAATGAAACCACATGGAGCGTCCGCGAAACTGGAGAAGCACGACGTTTGCCAACGGACAGGGGCCGAGACAGCCCGAAATGGTGAGATGAAGTCGCCTCCTGATTCCACGCTTTTTCCACTGGCGCTTAAATTCTTCGAGAGACAACTCTGGGAAACCCTTGTCGGTGCGTCCGCAGCAACAGCCGTTGCAGATGAACAATTGGCCATCCTGAATCCTGATTTCCTTCACGACGCCGTCCGCGCGCTGAACCTGGTGCAGCGGACTTTGGCGATAGGCATAGTTGATCCGAAACCCAGGACGCAGTTGCACCGGCCGACCGTGGGGCGTGTGACGATAGGCGTCGGCCCAAGCTTCGCGGCGCTCGAACAATGCCGCCACGTCGGTGAGTCCTTTCGCGGTTACGAGTTTTTCCAGCGCCGCAAGCCAGTGATGATAGTACTCCGAGCCATCATCCGCTTCGTCCCGTTCGGCGGCGTCGGCCAGTTCTGCCGCCAGCGCCGCGGCCCACTCTTTCCAGTTGAAATAGCCTTGCGCCGAAAGCCGGACCGCGATCGCGAACACCTGCGCCTGCCACGGCTCCGCAAATACCGGACCGCCTTCGTCGCGCGGCAATTGCGGCAAATCGGTCAGCCACTCCGCAACATTGGGATCAAGCGCGCTCAAGATAGTCGTCCCACAGATCTAGGTGAACGAGATCGCGCGGCGAAGCAGCTTCCCCCCAAAGCTCGCTTGCGGTAAAGCGAACCGAGTATAGATGTTGGCGTTTGGCGCCCAACCCCGCGGCGCTGGTATCGGGGAAAGCGTACACGCCGCGATCTTGCAAGATTAGCCCATTCTTGCCGCGGGCATATCGCGGCAGACGAGTGTGCCCGACCGGGTTGATATTTCGCGCGCGCACTCGCTGCCCCACTTGGAACAAAGGAGCGATCGATGGGTCGTTCGCGGAAGGAATGCTCCGGGTGTAATCGCTGGCCATGCTCACCGTCAGCGCCGACGTCACCTTGGCCGATCCAGGCCACGCCTTACCGCTCGCCAATTCTTCTGTGGTCACGAATCCATACTGGACCACGCGGCTCTCGATCGCCGTAAGCCACTTTTCGTAATAGCTCATTCGCAGATAGTCGGCCGGAGAAATGGATTCGATGTGATAACGCCACGCATCCAGGGTCCATTTGTGGAAAGCGCTGAGCGCACGATCCATCGCGTATACCCGGCTTTCCCACCGCGTATGAAAAACGGGTTCGTTCGTTTCGTGCGCAATCGAGCCCATGCCATGCATGCCGCCCATATCGTGTACGCCGTTCATGCCTTGCCTCCGCTGCCGGAAATGGACACTTTGGCTATTCCGACCATTGCATCGCGTGTCACGAGCGTCGTTAGTTCGTCCTCGCTCAGTGTTTCGCTTCCGGCGGGACGCTCGGGGATCACCAGGTACCGCACTTCGGCGGTGCTGTCCCAGACCCGTAATTCCACTTCCTCCGGCAGGTCAAGGCCAAGCTCGCGCAGCACCCCGCGCGGATCGATCACCGCCCGCGAACGATACGCGGTGGACTTATACCACACCGGCGGAAGACCCAGAAGCGACCACGGATAGCAGGAGCACAAAGTGCAAACAACCAGGTTGTGCACCTTCGGTCCATTTTCTAGCACCACCATGTGCTCACCCTGATGGCTGGTGAATCCGAGTTCCGCGATTGCGGATGGAGCGTCGGCTAGGAGGCGAACTCGGTAATCAGGGTCCACCCAGGCTTTTGCGACCACGCGCGCGCCGTTTCGCGGACCGGTTTTGTGTTCGAAATGGTCGATCAGCGCATCCAGGGCGGCCGGATCGACAATTCCTTTTTCGACCAGCAGCGACTCCAGCGCTTTGACCCGAAGCGCGGGGTCGGAAGGCACAGCCTGATGTTCATGGCCGTGTTCTTGTTCCTGCGCATTTAGACTAGATGCCGCAGCCATGCCCGCTGTACCGAGGAATCCGCGTCGCGTCGCGCCCATTAACACTCCTCCCCAAAATCGGCGTACAGGACACTACCGATCACAATGAGTCTATCAAACAACAAATGGAGAGCCGGGCGCCTGTCAACATACGGAGCCTCTCCGGGCGTGATGTCACGCATTATCGGCCACATACCCGACCACCGTCGAGATAGCTTCTGGATTACCTAACGACTAAGGAACAGGCATGCAGTGCACCCTTACAGCGAAGCCGGCGTCAGTGCTTAAGCGCGGACTGCCAGTTTTGCACGACCACGAAGGGCACGGGGGCAATACTTCTTGGCGCGGTCACGAAGAGAAAACGCTGGCCATCCGGCGTCGCGACATAACGGTTGCGGCGGTTGATGCTTTCGAGCTCCACTTCAAACAAGTCTTTGGGGATGCCTGCCTCAAAGGAAGACGCGGATGCCTTCACGTCGACGGCTTTGAATTTCGATCCACTCACGAAAAACAATTCCTTACCGTCGCGACGCCAGGATGGTTCAGTTCCCCCGCCGTTCGAGACCTGCCACTTGCCTCCCGCGGGCGGGAAAGTTTGGACGAAGACCTCCCTCTGGCCGGACTCCTGCGACACTTAGGCGAGCCAATGCCCATCGGGGGACAGTCTTGCGTGGTCCTGCACAAAAGAAGCTTTCAACACCGGGTAGGGTTTGCGATCGCCGCTGACCGGGACGGCGTAGGTGTCTTTGTTGCCGACGTTGTACAACAGAAAGCTTGCCGTCTGCCGACGAGTCTTCAATGGCCTTGGTGCCTGCGTCCTCCACTAAGGGTTCTTCACCGGCGGCGCCTCCGGACGCCTTCCAAAAAATGTCGCGGAGATTTGGGCCCCTTTGCGCCGAGGAGTACGCGATGCGGGATCCGTCGGGAGACCACAGAGGGTTCGTTTCGTCCACCTTATCGAACGTAAAGCGCGAACTGACGCCGCGCACCAGATCCAGCACCCAGATGTTGCGCGTAGAGGTTCCGGGGTCAAGGCGGCTGATTGCCAGACGCTTTCCGTCCGGGGAAAGCGCGGGATTTGTATAGACGGCCTGCTCCCCTACTGTGCCCAGTCGCTTGCCCTGCCGATCGAACCAGGTGAGGTCGTTGGCCGAGGGCGGGGGTGCCCTGCGGAAGGCGAGGACTCCGTTTTGAGAGACGGAAAAGGCGCCCCCAGGACCGACGAGCGCAACCTGATCGGCGATGGGCATCGGATCACCGGAGAGCGACTGTTTGCCAAGGTCGAACGATTGCGCCACCAACCCGGAGCCGCGAATGTAGGGCAGCCAGGAGGGCGGGACAAACACGCCCGAACCCCCGGCGGTGATGCGCTTCCCCTCTTTGGAATCTAAGGAGCCCAGATAAATCCCCCCGTCGGATCCACCCTGAAGATAGAAGAAGCGGCGGCCGTCGGGCAGAAAGCTGGGAAAATACTGCGTGGCGCCGGAAGCCGTGGCTGGCGTCGCGTCTCCACCGGAGGCGGGGATCTGGAATAGCCCCCCGCGTCCGGTCAAGAGGATGATCCCGGCTGGGCTCCAGGCGGGGACCAGCCCGGCGGGGAAGGAAGTCAGTATTTGCGGTGAACCCCCGCTCATCTCCAGTCTTCGCACACTGCTGTTCGCCAAGTAGACGATGGAGCGCCCGTCGGGGGACCAAGCGCAGAGGCCGCTGATGGTGCCCTCGGTTCCCGGAATGGGCTGGGCGTTCACGGAGTCCATCGGCCGCACCCAAAGGTTGCGTGAGCCATCGCGCTTCGTCGCGCCGAATACCATCCGGGAACCGTCGGGGGAGATGACGGGGAAATCGGTCTGACCCCAGGAAGTCCCTTCGGGTGGCGCGATTTCGAAGCGAACGGCCGCGGCCGGCGCGGGTATGGTGCGGTAATAGAAAATGGCGAAGGCGGCGAGCAGCGCGGCGAGGACTCCGGCAACAATCCAGCCGAGGCGGGCGTTGCGGCGGCGTTGTGCCACGACGGGCGCGGGCATGCCCGGACTGGAGCCGCTTTCCATGACCCACTGGAGTTCGCTCTTCAGATCCGACGCGCTTTGCCAACGGTCGTCGGGATCTTTGGCGAGGCACTTTTTCACGATGTGCTCAAGCATCGGCGGAGTCATCGGCGTGAGAGGCTCGGGATCGCGGTCCATAATCGTGGCTATTAAAGACGCTTTGTTCTCCGCAGGGAAAGCTCGCTTGCCGGTGAGGATTTCGTACAGCACGCAGCCGAAGGAAAAAATATCGGAGCGCGCGTCGGTGGGCTTGCCCTGCAACTGCTCGGGAGCCATGTACTGGAGAGTGCCGACGATGCTCCCTTCCTCGGTGAGCGCGCGGGTTTGCGTTTCATCGGCTTGCGTCTTTTTCACCAGCTCGAATTTCGCGAGCCCGAAGTCGAGCACTTTGACGCCCGATTTGGCCGTAAGAATGTTCGCCGGTTTCAGATCGCGATGTGTGATCGATTTCCGATGCGCCGCTTCGAGCGCTCCCGCCAGTTGAATCGCCGCCTTCAGCGCCAGATCGAGCGGCATCGGACCCTTGATTTCGGAGCCTTCTACGTACTCCATCACGATGTAGTCCGGCCCGACGTCATAGATCTGGCAGATGTTCGGATGATTCAACGCGGCGATCGCGCGGGCCTCGCGCTCAAATCGTTCAGTGAATTTTTCGGAGGAAATTTTGATGGCGACGATTCGATCGAGCCGGGTGTCGCGGGCTTTCCACACTTCGCCCATCCCGCCGGCGCCGATGGGCGTGAGGATCTCGTAAGGTCCGAGCTTTGTGCCGGCCGAGAGCGGCATAGCGATTTTACCCAGTGTACTCGATCAAGAAGCGCTTAGCCCCTGAATCACCGCGCAGAATTAGACGAGCAGCGCGGCTTCATGTACCTGTTCAAGGGCATCGTCGGCCTTCGTAATTCCAAGGCTCATTCAAATGCCCTTTTCAATGACCCGTTGCGTGCCCACGACTATCTTTCGCTGGCAAGCCTTCTGATGCGGGTGCTGGAACTCTCCACGAAGTAGGGCAACACAATGGATGCCCTTGGATTTCAACGATGTTGACTCCACCCGACAGCGCCGCACTGGCCACCGTCAGGCCCAAATCCAAGGTCCCCACATCGACCGAAATCTGAAACGAGAGTTGGGTCTCGAGCCGATCGACGAGGCGGGCGGAACTCGGGTGTGTCTCCTTCGCCGACTGTTGGCCGAAGGCCGAACTGAACTCGGCCGTATCGTCTCGAAAGTGGCGCCGACAGCCAACCCGCCGCCGGCGAGCCTGCCAGCGGCGTGAAGAAACGATCGCCGGTTACGGTACCCGCGGTGATTCGACGTCTTCTTACGGTCCATGATCGCAGTTCCTTTGAAGGATGGACGCTTGGGGAAGCCAATGTTTAGCCTGACGTGCGCAAGCTTTTCCACACCGTCCTTCCATTTGGAGCATTCTAGCAGGACCATGCCCCGCAGAGAAGCGACATCATGAAACTCGTTGAGGAGCGCGAGGCGAAGGCGGCGGAAAATTCAAACGACCCACTGCCGGCAGCCAGGACGATGGTCGCTTTATGCTACCTCGGACCGCACCGTCGGCAATGCGGAGGAAACCTTGTCGCGATGAACGGTGACGGGAGACCTCTGTACGGATGCGGCGTAATCCGCTCACAACCGCGCCGGCTTCGAGTGATGCGTCGT
>JBEKOZ010000032.1:0-15054 GCA_049521275.1 Bryobacteraceae bacterium
GCCTGTTTTGCCTGGGCGTGCACGGCGGGCGTTTCGGTCCTAAGACCAATGCCAAGGAGTAGTCCCAGCAGCAGGAAAATCAGGTTTATGGCGCTGACCTTAAGATAAGTTTTCAGATCCATCGCAGAGCCGCTCCATGGCCTGGAGCCAGGATAACACCGGGCTCTACGCGGTTTCCAGCAGCTCTAGTGAAGCTTCAAACCGGATCTCCAGTCCCCGCTGATTTGGCGCACTACCGGGCAACGATAAACAAGAAATTTGGCCGCTGATGAACGCGGATGAACGCCGATAAGACGGTACACTAGGGGGTATGGAAGTGCGTCTTGCTCCAGAGTTGCAGGCTGAGTTCGACCGGCTGGTCCACGAGACCGGATGCGCGCCGGAGAAGTTGATTGAGGACGCTCTGGCAGGGTACGTTCAGGAGCTTGCGGCGAGGCGGGAGATGCTCGATAGCCGTTATGACGACTTGAAGAGCGGCAGGGTGAAGCCGGTCCCCGGCGAGGAATTTTTTGAAAGCCTTCGCAAACGCGAAGAGGATTTTTTGAATCAGAAATGATCGCCGGGCGGGGTTTTGACCTTCATCCCCTTGCAGCCCAGGACATCTCCGACATTTGGTCTTATATCGCAGAGGACAGTCCACGGGCCGCCCGCCGTTTTCGAGAGGAGATACTTGACGCGATTCGCGGGTTGGTGCCTTTTCCATATCAAGGGCACAAACGCCCAGACCTGACTTCGCGCCCTCTGCGGTTTACCGTTGTGCATGAGTACTTGGTTGCGTACGCGCCGGATGAAAAACCTTTGTGGGTTATTGCCGTGATGCACGGACGGCGTAGTCCTCGGGTGTTGGCTGCGATCCTCAGAGAACGGGAGTAGGTTAGCGTGCGGCGGAAACCGCTTCCTGCGGTCGCGGCTCGGTGGAAGCAGTCGTCGAGGCTCAGAGTTTTCGCAACCGTGGAGCCGACTGAAGTCGGCTGCGGGCTGAAGCCCGGCCCCACAACGCGTTGGGCGATCGGCTTTACAATTTAGGGATGCTGCGTAAGGCTGCTCTCTTCTCTTTTATTGCCGCTCTGGCGTGTGGGGCCGTTACCAAGGTCGATGTTGCTTCGCGCGTCGATCTGCCGGTTGCTAATTATGAACGGATCACGGGGAAGGTTTATTTTGCGGTCGATCCGAAGCTGGCGGCGAATAAGATCATCACCGATATCGGGCTCGCTCCTCGCAATGACAAAGGGCTGGTGGAATTTTCCGCCGATCTCGAAATCATCCAGCCGAAAACCAAGGGCAATGGGACCGCGTTGGTGGAGATTTCGAATCGGGGCGGGAAGGGCCTGAACGGCATGTTCGACATGCCGGCGTCGCGCGGCGCGGCCGACTTCGGGGATGAGCTGTTATTCAAACAAGGCTTCACGCTGATCTGGATCGGGTGGGAGTTCGATGTTCCCGATGGCGAGGGGCGGCTGAAGCTTTATGCGCCGGTGATCAAAGGCATCAAGGGGGTGGTGCGATCGGAAATCACGGTGGATAAGCGCTCCACTTCGGAATCGCTGGGCGACCGGGCACAGGTGCCTTATGCTGTTTCGGAGCCGGAGTCGGCGACCATGACGGTGCGCGACGGGGTGAATAGTCCGCGAACGACGATTGCGCGGGATCAGTGGAAGTTTTCTAGCGATCTGACGCACGTGGAGTATGCCGCGGGGTTTGATCCGGGGCGCATTTACGAAGTGGTATACACGGGGAAAGATCCGGCGGTGGTGGGGCTGGGTCCGGCGGCGATTCGGGATTATGTGTCGTACGCGAAGCAGAATCGGGAAGTGGATCGGGCGATCGGGTTCGGCGTTTCGCAGAGCGGGCGGTTTCTGCGCACCTTCCTTTATTACGGATTCAATGCGGACGAGAAGGGCAAACGTGTGTTCGACGGCGTGTGGGCTCACGTGGCCGGAGCGGGACGCGGGAGTTTCGATCATCGCTTCGCGCAGCCTTCGCGCGACGGGCATCCGCTGCTGAACCTGTTCTATCCTTCGGATATTTTTCCGTTCACGGACGAGCCGGAGACGGACGGGAAGTTCACCGACTCAATTCTGGCGCGGGCGCGGAAAGACGGGGTGGTGCCGAAGATTTTTTACTCCAATGGCGCGTATGAATATTGGGGACGCGCGGCGTCGCTGATCCATATCAGCCCCGATGGGAAAAAAGACGTGGCTCCGGCGCCGGACACGCGGGTGTACTTTATCGCCGGAGCGCAGCATGGGGCGAATGCGCAGCCGACGAAAACGGTGACCCAGAATCGCGCGAATCCCGAGGATTACCGCTTTGCGATGCGGGCGCTGCTGATCGACCTGAATTCGTGGGTGACCAACGGGACGGCGCCGCCCGATTCGAAGATTCCGCGCGTGCGCGACGATAACCTGGTGGCTCCGGGCGCGCTGAATTTCCCGAAAATTCCAGGCATCGCGCTGCCGAAGGAGCCGTATCTGGCGTGGCATCTGGATTTCGGGCCGGAGTTTCGCTCGAAGGGGCTGGTGACCTTCGATCCTCCGAAGGTGGGCACGCCGTTTCCGATCCTGGTGCCGCAGGTAAATATGGACGGGAACGAGACGGCGGGCATCCGGTTGCCGGAGCAGTTGGTGCCGCTCGCGACCTATACGGGCTGGAATCTGCGCGACCCGAAAATCGGCGCGCCGGATGTGATCTACAACATGGTGGGATCGTATATTCCGTTTGCGCGGACCAAGGCGGAGCGCGAGGCATCGGGCGATCCGCGGTTGTCGATCGAGGAGCGCTATAAGGATAAGGAAGAGTATCTGCGCAAGGTAAAAGAGGCGGCGGAGGCGCTGTCGGCTGCGGGTTTCCTGCTGAGCGAGGACGTCGAGAAGGTCGGCGCGAAGGCGGGGGCGCGGTGGGATTCGATTATGCAATGAGAGAAATGCCGGGTTTACGGACTATACTGAGGTAGGCAAGATGACGGATACTCAGGTCCTGATCCTCGCGTTGCCGTCGGTACTGTCGGTCGTGGCGGTGCTGGTCGGCATTTTGATCAATAACTCCCGGCTGGGGGATCTGAATACACGCATGTCTGATCTGCGCTCCGAGCTGCGCGGCAGTATTTCTGAATTGCGCTCGCATATGGATAAACAGTTTTCCCATGTGGATAACCGGTTCGACGATATGCGCGACACCTGGCGGGCGGAGTTGCTCAGGGTCCAAGAAGTGAGCGATGCGCGGCTAAGGCACCTGGAGCAGCGGTAGCTGATATTAGTCAGACAAATCCTTACAGCATGAAAGCTTAGACCCCACGCCCCCGCCGATAAGGCCCGTGTGGGGGACGAAAACAAAACCGACAAACTCCCTGAATTCCTCGCGGACATCGCAGCGGCGCCGGAGTTTCCCGCGCTATCCAGATCCATCGAGCAGGTGATCCTGAAGGTCGAAGCAGACGCATCGATTCAGCACATTACCAATGTAATCCTCAAGGACTACAGCCTTACGCTGCGGATTCTGCGGACCGCCAATTCGGCGCTTTACAATCGCAGCGGACGGCAGATCCGCTCGATTTCGCAGGCCATTATGATGCTGGGAGTCGAAGCCATACGCGAAATCGCCACCGGGGTGGTGCTGCTGGAGCATTTCCGGAAACACTCGCCGGGGCTGAAGGAGCTGATTCTCCTCTCGCTGTTGAGCGCCAATCACGCGCTGGAAATTGCGCAGACGGTGGGGTATCCGAGGCGCGAAGAGGCGTACCTTTGCGGAATGTTCCGGAACCTGGGCGAGGTGCTGGTGGCGTGCTACCATCCGCGGGGATATGCGGCGGTTCTGCTGCGCGTGCAACAGGACCGAATTCCCGTGGCGCAGGCTTCGGAGGAAGCGCTGGGGTTCGATTACGACCGGGTGGGGAGGGCGGTCGCGGCGCAATGGAAGATCCCCGAGAACGTGCGCGCGTCGATGAGCGACGAGGTGATTCGGCTGCGCCGCGCTCCGTCGACGGAAGCCGAACGGCTGGCGGCCATTACCCATTTCGCCCACAAGCTGACGACCGCGGTCTACCGGCGGGAGGCGAACGGCGCCCGGGCGAGCGTCAACCTGCTGCTGGATAGCCTGGGTCCGGTGCTGAACCTGACGCATGACGACGTGAAGCGGATGGTCCAGCGGGCGCTTGAGGAAACCAATGAGATATTTCACGCCATGTCCGTGCCCCTGGACCACTTACGCTTGAAGCGGCAGACGGAAGCGGCGCTCGAGGAACCCGACGAGCCGGAGGAAGCGGTCGTGGAGCATGAAACGGAAGCTCCGGAAACGCTGGGTACGCTGCTGCGTGACGTCACGGCCCAGGTGGACCGGGGGTTGCCGGACGATGTGGGTTCGATCACCATGATGGTGATGGAGGCGGTCTATCGCGGCGGACCTTTCGATCACGTGCTGCTCGCGCTGCTGGACGAATCCGGGCACCGGCTGGTGGGCAGACTCGGGTTTGGCGAATCGATCGAGAAGGTGATGCAAAGCTTCAATTTTCCTGTCACCGGCGCGTCCGGTCCGGTGAGTGCGGCGATCCGCAAGCGGACGGACGTATTTGTGGCCGGCCCGCGCGACCGGCGTTACGAAGGGACCAGGTTCGTGCAGATTTTCGCCGCGCCGGTGTTTGGAATGTATCCTGTGATGGCCGCTGAATCCGTGATCGGATGCCTGTACTTCGAGCGGCTGGAGCCGAAGAATTTCGACGCGGCGGCGCTTACCGCGATCGGCGCCCTGCGCGACCAGTTGTGCCGGGCTTTGACGCACTCGCGGATGGGAAATCTTGTTGCTTCACGCGTAACGGGCCGATAAGGTTCATGACCTGACGGTGAAAGGTGCGTACGATGCCTCTGGACGTGTTGATCGTGGACGACTCGGCGGCAATCCGCAAGATTCTGCATCGGGTTCTGTTGCAAGCGGACGTCCTGCTCGGCAAAGTGCACGAGGCCAGCGACGGCAACGAGGCGCTGGAAAAGCTGAAGACCGAGAAGGTGGGGCTGATTCTGTCCGACATCAACATGCCGAACATGGACGGCATCGAGTTCCTCACCAGGATCAAAGCGGACCAGGCGTTCAAGAGCGTCCCGGTTCTGATGGTGACCACCGAAGGCAGCCAGGCCAAGGTTCTGCAAGCGCTGGAACTGGGTGCGGCAGGATACGTGAAGAAACCATTCACCGCGGATCAGATCAAAGAAAAACTGATGGGGCTTATTTAAATGGAAAGAGTCACGCAGCAGGAAATCGAGCAGGCCATTGCCAAGGCCTCGCGGGAGGTTTTCGAAACCATGCTGAATCTGCCGCTCGAAATCGACTCCTCGGCGATGCGATCCGCCATCGAACCGGAGACGTTTCACGGCGTGGTGGCGCTGGTGGGCGTGGCTGGATCGTGGACCGGAACGGGCCACCTGTCGTGCTCGCCAAAATTCGCTCAGCAACTGGCCGGCGCGTTGCTGATGGCTGAATACGACACGGTCAACGACGACGTTCTGGACGCCGTGGCCGAGGTGGCGAACATGATCGTCGGCAACGTCAAGACGCTTTTCGAGGAGAGACTCGGACCGCTGGGGCTGACGGTGCCGACGGTGATCTACGGCCGGAATTATCAGACCCGCTCGGCGGGCGTCAAGAATTGGGTGCTGGTGCGGCTGCGATCCGGGGAGGAGACGATGGATATCAACTTCTGCCTGATGCCGAGCCGGGTGCACCACGTGGCGCATCGCCCGGAAGCTCTGACGACGTAAGATTGCTTGTCTTCGCTGATGTCCGGTTGAGAGAGACGCGGGCTTCCCAGTTTTCCACATTCCTTAATCGGTCCTACAAACAGTGGGGAATCGTCCTTTATGACGTAACCTGGGATCGTGCGCCCTGCGCTTGCCCTCCTCATCCTGGCTTGGCCGTCCTTTGCGCAGTCTGGTGACCCTCAACTCATACTCAACCAGGTCCGCGAACAGATCTCCGCAATTGTCAAGTCCGCCCCTCGCTACACTTGCACAGAGATCATCGAGCGGTCGTGGTACCACAATCGAAGACCTGAATTCCTCGGCTGCGACGCCGACCGTGCTCCCCAAATCGGGTCTCGCACTCTCGTTGAGACGGACCGCCTCCGGCTTGACGTAGCCGTCGGAGCCGGCCAGGAAATGTTTTCGTGGCACGGCGATAAAGCCTACCAAACCGGAAAGATCGATTCGCTCGTCAGAGCAGGCCCCATCCACTCTGGCAGCTACTTCGGATTCCTCTCCAGCATCTTCTTAGAAGGCTCCGCTCAGATCGACTACATCGGCCTGCGCTCCGAGGATAACCATGAAGTCGCCGTTTTCCAATACACGACGCCCAGGTCCGAGAGTACGTTCGAAACCGAGACCGACGCCGGTCCTGCGGTCATGGGCTATCACGGCGAATTCACGGTCGACCCGGTGAGCCCCTCAATCCAGAGACTCACCGTTATTGCTGAGGAGGCTGAAGTCCCCGAGTCCGCCAGCTTCTGCAGCCTCCATCTCGACAGCCGCTATCAAGTGGTTAATCTCAACGGCAAAGGCTTCCGCCTGCCGGCGACCGTAGAGCTGACCCTCCTCGACCGCAACCGCGAGGTGAAACGGACTTCGACTCGTTACCAAGCCTGTCACGAGTTTCTTGCCGAGTCGCAGCTTCGCTTCGATAACCCACCTACCATCTCCGCGCCCACCGGCGCCGCTCCGCGCCCGCTCAAAGAACTGCCTCCAGGTCTGAGGGTCGCCATTCGCATTACGTCAAACACAAATCCGGCCGACTCCTGGGGCGGCGATCCCGTTACCGGCGAACTCTCAGATGATTTGACCGACGAGCACGGCGTAGTCCTTGCGGCGAAAGGCACGCTCGTCCAAGGCCGCCTGCTTCGGATGGCAACTCTATCCAACCCGCGACGAGGCTACACCGCTGTTGTCCAATTCGATCAACTCGCCGACTATAGTCTGGACCTCAGGTCCGTCATCGACAAGAGCTCGCCCGGTTCCACCCTCATGCCCCGGCGCATTCAACTGGACAATCCGCCAATCTCCAACGACTCAGCCGCCTGCCGGTTCCGCCTCAACGACCAACAAGCCAACCTCAAAGGCGCACTCACCCACTGGGTGACACGGTAAAGGAGAAATCGAGAAATCGGAGAAATCGAGAAATCGAGAAATCGGGAAATCGGGACAGACGGAGATTTCCCGGATTTCCTGCCGGGGGAGCAGTCCAACGCTGTTTTAAAATCTGAGAAACCTCCGTCTGTCCCGGTTTTCCCGGTTTTCCCCATGGTTTTCTCCAATCGGTGAACGTCACTCCGCCGCCGTCTAGGGATGATCTGCTTCCGGGTTGATTATAACCGAACTTCGGGATATTCCCGGAACTTCCCAAGTTCGCGGGAGGCGAGCCCGAGATAGTACGCCCAAAGGCTTTGCTCTGAGAGATTTAAGAGGGTGACGTAGAGCGGTAAGCCCCTTCGCGAAGCGGCCCAGCGCCTTCAGCGGGACGCGGGCCTCGGCGTGACAGGGGTCACCCCGTCAGGCTCGTTGACCATTTTTTCCCAATCGGCCATTGTCAACCCGAAGTCCGCCAGAATTTCCTCGTGTTCGATCGGCTTGTTGTGCTTCAGCCACTCGTCAGCCTCGGCGATAGCTTTGAGATCGAATTCGCTCAGGGTGTCGTCGTCTTCATCGCTAACCATGGTTTCAAGAAGATGGACCACGGCCGCGAGTTGGCTTGGCGGGAGGCGGTCGAGCAGATGGTGCGCGTGTTCGTTCATTAGGAGGCCCCTGAGTGTCATTATAAGCCAGGCCAAAGCATAGGTCGATAAATATTAATTATCAAAAACACCCCTTGCATTTGCCGAGTTTCCCCTGTATTCTGTTTACGAGAGATAACGATGACATCAACGGACCCCAACCAGGCTCTCCGCACCACCATCGCGGTCTCCACCGCATTCTTACCAGTATCGGGAAACGTTCTTATTATTGGGGTCGGCGTTATCGCCGGCCCCGCCTGAACGGCCCGATTTCGGAATTCAACGAATCTTGGCCACTGGCGGGGGATTAGGAACCCCGAACAGTGGCTTTTTGTTTTAGGAGACGCAAATGTCCAGTTTGACCAGCGGAGCAAAGATCGTCCTGGAGTGCCTGACGCGCGAGAAGGTCGAGATTATTTTCGGATACCCCGGCGGCGTCACGCTTCCGTTCTATGACGCGATGTACGACTCGCCCATCAAGCACGTGCTGGTCCGGCACGAGCAGAATGCCGCCTTCGCCGCGCAAGGCTACGCGCGCGCCACGGGAAAAACCGGCGTCTGCTGCGCCACTTCGGGCCCGGGCGCGACGAACCTGGTGACCGGACTGGTCGACGCCATGATGGACTCGATTCCCATTGTTGCTTTAACGGGACAGGTGACCAGCAAGCTGATCGGCAGCGACGCGTTTCAGGAGGCGGACACGTTCGGCATCACGCGCTCGGCGACGAAACACAATTTCCTGGTGAAGAATCTGGCCGAGCTGCCGCAGGTGCTGCATGAGGCGTTTCACATCGCGTCGACGGGACGCCCAGGGCCGGTGCTGGTCGATATCACCAAGGATGTTTTTCAGGGGCAGGCGCACTACGCGCCGGTCTCGACCATCCATCTGCCGGGCTACAAAGTTTATACCGAAGGCCATGCCGGGCAGATCCGGCGCGCGGCGCAGATGATCTGGGAAGCCAAGCGTCCCTTCGTTTACGCGGGTGGAGGCAACAACGCCGCCGATGCCACCGAGGAGTTGCGCGAGCAGGTGGAATTGGTGGATGCTCCCGCGGTCTGCACGCTGATGGGGCTCGGCGGATTGCCGGGCACGCACCCGAATTTCGTGAGCATGCCGGGCATGCACGGCAGCTACGCGGCGAACATGGGGATGAGCGAGACCGACGTTCTGATCGCGCTGGGCGTGCGTTTCGACGATCGCGTCACCGGACGCCTGGCCGCGTTCGCGCCGCACGCCAAGGTGATTCACGTCGATATCGACCCGGCCGAGATCGGCAAGATCCGCACGCCGGAGATTCCCATCGTCGGCGATGTGAAGCGCGTTCTGAAGAAGCTGACCGCCGCGCTCGAAGAAACGGCCGGGGAAATGAAGGGCAAATATACCGTGTCCCGGGCCGCCTGGTGGGGACAGATCAAGGAGTGGCAGCGCGAGCATCCTTATAATGCGGAAACTTCGGACGAGGAGATCAAGCCGCAGCACCTGATGGCCGAAATCGACCGCCTGTCGGGCGGCGAAGCGATCGTCACCAGCGACGTGGGGCAGCACCAGATGTGGGGCGCGCAGTTTATCCGCTTCAATCATCCGCGCCTGTGGATCAATTCGGGCGGCCTCGGTTCCATGGGCTTCGGATTGCCGTCGGCCATCGGCGCGCAGTTCGCGCGTCCCGACAAGCTGGTATTCGCCATTTGCGGCGACGGCGGATTCCAGATGTCGATTCCAGAGCTCGCGACCATCGCCAATCACGCGCTGCCGGTGAAAATTATCGTCATGAACAACGGCTACCTGGGCATGATCCGCCAGTGGCAGGAGCTGTTTTATAACAATCGCCTGTCGTCGGCCAAGCTCGACAGCTTCCCCGATCCGGAGAAGCTGGCCGGCGCCTACGGTTTCAAAGGGAGTACGGTGGAGAGCCCGCGCGAGCTGCGCGGCGCGCTCGAAGCGGCGGTCCGTGAGCCGGGTCCGTACCTGTTGAATGTGCGCGTATCGCCGTTTGAAAACGTCTATCCGATGGTTCCGGCTGGGGGCGCCATCAACGAGATGGTGCTGGGCGCGCCGCAGCCGGTGGAGGCATAAAATGCTGCAATTAATTTCCATCCTGATGGAGAACCGGCCCGGCGCGCTGATGCGCGTCACCGGCTTGTTGACGGCGCGCGGTTACAACATCGAGAGCCTCACGGTGGCGCGCACGGTCGACCCGCAACTCTCCCGCATGAGCATCGTGGTCGATATCGAGCCGGGCGAGGCGGGAGACAAGCAGAGAATGCAATTAATCAAGCAAATAAACAAGCTGATTAACGTGCTCCAAGCCTCCGATTTAACCGAAACTCCGGCGGTTCGGCGCGAATTAGCGCTGGTTCGCGTGCGCTCAACCATGCAAAATCGCACGGCGATCCTGAAGGAAGCGGAAATCTTCGGCGCCCGCGCCGTGGATTCGTCGGTCGAAGGCTTCGTGCTCGAAGCGACCGGCGATTCGGAGAAATTAGACGAATTCATGGACATCATGCGCAGTTACGGCGAAATCGAGGTGACGCGCTCCGGGCTGGTCGCGGTGCCGCTCGAAACCAAGAAGCTCAAGCTGGCGCCCCCGGTGATCAAAGAAGCAGAAATCGAATCGACAGATGGAGTTCTTAAATAAATGGAACTAAAAGCCACGCGCTTTTACGAAAAAGACGGCGATCTTTCGCTGCTAAAAGGCAAGATTATTGCCATTATTGGCTATGGCAGCCAGGGTCACGCGCACGCGCTGAACCTGCGCGATTCCGGGCTCGACGTCATCGTCGGACTGCCCGAAGGGAGCAAGAGCAAAGCGAAAGCAGAGGCCGCGGGCCTGAAAGTTCTGTCTCCCGCCGACGCCGCCAAAGCCGCCGACGTGATGATGATTCTGGTCCCCGACCACATTCAGGCGGACCTTTATAAGTCCGATATCGAGCCGCATTTGACGCCCGGCAAAACGCTGATGTTCGCGCACGGCTTCAACATTCATTTCGGAGCGATCACCGCGCCCCCCGGCGTCGACGTTTCAATGATCGCGCCCAAGGCGCCGGGCCATCGCGTCCGCGAGCTGTTTACCGAAGGCGTGGGCGTGCCCGCGCTGGTCGCGGTGCAGCAGGACGCGTCGGGAAAGGCGCGCGCACAGGCGCTGGCCTACGCGCTGGGCCTGGGGTGCCTGAAAGCCGGCGTGATCGAGACCACGTTTCGGGAGGAAACCGAAAGCGACCTGTTCGGCGAACAGGCGGTCCTCTGCGGCGGCGCGGCCGAGCTGGTTCGCGCCGGGTTCGAGACGCTGGTCGAAGCCGGATACGCCCCTGAAATTGCCTACTTCGAGTGCCTACACGAATTGAAGCTCATTGTCGATCTTATTTACGAGGGCGGCCTCAGCTACATGCGATACTCGGTTTCCGATACGGCGGAATACGGCGATTACACCCGCGGTCCGCGCATCGTCAATGAACAGACGCGCGCGGAGATGAAGAAGATTCTGGCCGAAATTCAATCCGGCGAATTCGCCAAACAATGGCTGGGCGAAAACAAAGCCGGCCGCGCGAAATTCCTAGCCATGCGCAAGAGCCAGGAAAATCAGCCCATCGAACAGGTGGGCGCCGAGCTGCGCAAGATGATGCCGTTCCTGAAAAAGAAGAAAGAGGTTGGCGTTCCGGCCGCCACATAACTTTTATGCGAGTTTTTACATTCGACACGACTCTGCGGGATGGCACACAGGGCGAGAACGTCAGCTTCTCGGCCGAGGATAAAGTGCTGATCGCCCACAAACTGGACGATCTGGGCATCGACTATATTGAGGGCGGCTGGCCGGGCTCGAATCCCAAGGACAAGGAGTTCTTCCTTCGCGCCCGCGATCTGAAATTGAAGCATGCCCGCCTGGTCGCTTTCGGCGCCACCCGCTTCGCCCGCAACCCGGTGGAGGAAGACGCGAGCGTCAACGCGCTGATCGAATCCGGAACGCCGGTGGTGTCGATCTTCGGCAAGAGCTGGGACCTGCACGTGCACCGCGCGCTGGGCATCACCGAAGAAGAAAATCTGAAAATCATCGCCGACACGGTGCGCTATCTGAAGGCCCACGGCAAGGAAGTGGTCTACGATGCCGAGCATTTTTTCGACGGCTACACAGCCAGCCGCGACTTCGCGCTGCGCACGCTCGAAGCCGCGAAAAAAGCCGGCGCCGACGTTCTCGTCCTGTGCGACACCAACGGCGGCACGATAACCAGCCGGCTGTCCGAAATCTGCGCCGATGTGCGCAAGAATTTCGACGGCGTGCTCGGCATCCACACGCATAACGATTCCGACATGGCCGTCGCCAACTCGCTGGCCGCGATCGAGCAGGGCTTCGCACACGTGCAAGGCTGCATGAACGGATACGGCGAGCGCTGCGGCAACGCCAACCTCACGTCGATCATCGCGAATCTCGAATTGAAGATGGGCCACTCGACCATCGGGCGCGAGAATCTGGGTCATCTCACGTCGACCGCGCGCTTCATCGCGGAGCTGGCGAATCTGCCGCTGCGCAGCGACCAGCCCTTCGTCGGCAACAGCGCGTTCGCTCACAAAGGCGGCGTGCACGTGGCCGCGGTTTTGAAAGACGCCGCGACCTACGAACACATCAACCCCAAGGTGATCGGCAACCGCCAGCGCGTTTTGCTGAGCGACCTTTCGGGCAAAGGCAGCATCCTTTATAAGCTGAAACAGCACGGCCTCGAAGACCGCCTGGACGACACCGCGCGCCGCGAACTGCTGGACCGCATCAAGCAGATGGAGTATCAAGGCTACGAACTGGAAGCCGCCGAAGGCACCTTCGAACTTCTGGTGAGGGAAGCTCTGCGCCCCGGCCTGCAGCTGTTTGAAGTGGTCGGCTACGAGTGCACCACGCGGGCCACCGGCTCAACAGCAACGGTTACTTTGAAGGCTCACGACGGAGTCCACTCCGCCACCGCGACCGGCAACGGTCCGGTGCACGCGCTCGACCTGTGCCTGCGCCAATGCCTCGCGTCGCTCTATCCTTCGATCGCCGACGTGAAGCTGACCGACTATAAAGTCCGCGTACTGGATTTCAAAAAAGGCACCGCGGCGCGAGTGCGCGTCTTAGTCGAATGGTCCGACCACCGCCGGAGCTGGTCGACGGTCGGCGTGTCGGAGAACGTGATCGAAGCCAGCTGGTTCGCGCTGGTCGACGCCCTGCGCCTTGAACTGATGCGCATCAGCGAGAGCGATCCGCAGATCGATCGCGCAGTGGAAGATTACTGCTGGGGCGTGTGATCGAATGTGGGGTGGGGCCGCTTCATAAGAACAACGGCCGAATATGCCTCTCAAACAAATTCGCGGTCACGTTCCGCGAAATTTCATCTTTATACTCGTCGAGCAAATCTAAGTAACTATTCCCCTTCTTCGCCGCGATCTTGAATCCGACGTGCAGCAACTGCCGCAGGCTCGGATTAAATTCCGTGCACGACTGATCGTGCCGCAGCGCCTTAACATATTGCTCCGACGACCACCCGTTCACCGTCTCGGGCACCGGCAGCAACGCTGGATCGATATCAATGACGGCCGCGTAAGGCTTGCATAATTCCGCCTCATGCGCATACGCGTCGGCGTAAATCTCTTTCGCCATCACCAGGCCCTCGCCGCCGCCCTCCGCCAGCCCGATCAGCTCTTCGAGCCAGTTCGTTCCCGCCGTTTTCACGTGCACGCCCGCGTCGAATTTATGAAGCGTCTTCTTGATTGGTTCGTAAATGGAAACTTTGTCGCTGCCCGAATGGACACTCAGCTTCAACGTCGCGGGCAAGCCGTAATTCTTCACGGCGAATGCAATCGCCGCGATGTCGTCTGAAAACTCTTCGGTAAACTTGGAAACATCGCCGACGTAATCGACACCCTTGTTGAATCGCCCCGTGAACTTCGGCGCGATGGTCTGAATTGGAATCCCTTCGTCGGCGATCGCCACTAAAATAATCAGCAGCTCCACCGGCGTTTGCGGACTGTCGGTCTCATCCATCGATACTTCGGTGACAAACTTCCCCGCCCCTTTCGCCGCTTCGATCTTGCGATAAATCCGTCCCGCCTCCGTCACCGCCGTCAGATATTTCGCCGCGATGTCGCTTACAAACGGCGCCGTCGTATGCAGCGGGTGCTCGATGCCGGGGATCTCTAACTCGCCAACCAGTTCCGGATGCTCCGCGACAAACGCACTCGCATCCGCTGCCTTGCCGATCCAATCCGCGACGTCGATGGTGAAAAAGTCGCAAGCTTCGATAAACCCGTCCACCGTCTCAAAATTGATATGATCCGCGTCGCAGAAATATGGTTTGCGCCACCCTAGCTTGCCCACCGCCGCGTCGGCCGCGTGACGCACGCTCATCGGCTTCGATCCGATAATGGTATGCTCGCGGTTCGATTTGTTCCACACCGGGATCACGTCGACGCCGCACTCGGCCGCCATCATGCAAGCTTTCAATTGGGCTTCGGCCTGATGCGCGAAACGGTCGCCGACGCCGAATGTGTACTTGGGAAGAAGAGTCATGACCTGACTTTTCAGGATACAGTAGGAAACGATGCTCAAGTCGTTGGATTTGACCGGCCGCGTTGCCGTTGTCATCGGAGGCACGTCTGGAATTGGACGCACCCTGTCCCTGGGATTGGCCGAAGCAGGAGCCGATGTGGTGGCCACCGGGCGCCGCGAAAATCTGGTGAAAGAAGTCTCGGCCGAGATCGAAGCCGCGGGCCGAAAATCGCTCAGCGTCGCTGTAGACGTCCTTCATCGCGGCTCAGTCGACGAGCTGCGCGACGCCGTCGTGAAGCATTTCGGACACGTCGACATCCTGCTCAACGCCGCCGGAAAAATCGGGCGCCAACCCACCGCGACTTTTCCCGAACCCGAATGGGAGGAGACGTTCAACGTCAACGTCACCGGCGCTCTGCGCGCCTGCCAGGCCTTTTACGAGCCCTTGAAAGCCTCCGGCCACGGCCGCATCATCAATATCGTTTCGTTGAACTCCTACGTCAGTTTGCGCGAGGTCGCGGCCTACGCGGCGTCGAAGTCCGCGCTGCTCGCGCTCACCCGCAGCCTGGCCGTCGAATGGTCAGCCGAAGGGATCAACGTCAACGCGATCGCGCCCGGCGTCTTTCGCACCGACCTCAACAAGGATCTGCTCGATTCCACCGATCGCGGCAAGGAGCTTCTCATGCGCACGCCGATGAAGCGCTTCGGCCAGACCGGCGAGCTGAATGGCGCCGCGGTCCTGCTCGCCTCCGACGCGGCGAGCTTCATCACCGGCCAATGCATCATCGTCGACGGAGG
>JBEKOZ010000033.1:0-14964 GCA_049521275.1 Bryobacteraceae bacterium
GAATCGAACGATTCAACTCGACAATGGAGCCGGTGGTCAATTTGAGGACATCCTTAAGGGCAACCTGGGCGCGGCCGAACGAAACGCTGACCGGCAACTCGACATCGAGCAAGAGGTCGAAGGTTTTTGAATTGAGGGGTGCGGTGAAGCCCGCCGCTGAAGGGATACTGCCGAAACCGGTGTACGGGGGCGACGCGGCGGCCATCGCCGTGAGCATAACCGTTTCGAGACCCATGGCGATGTTTGCCGTGGCGGATCCGAACTGGATTTTGAGCGCGGCCCATTGCGTGTCGCCGAGGGAAGCAGACGAAGACTCCTCGCCGGCAATGCAGTTGACTTCGCGGAAGAGGCGTCCGCCCATCGCGGCCGCGATACCGGAGAGGGCCTGACTGAGGGTTTCGAGGTACGCGGATTTCAGACTGGCGGCGTCGGTCTCTTCAATGCCCGCGGCGCGGAGCACCTGACCTCCGGCAGTGGTCCATCCGGCTTGCGAAGTGGCGACCCAGGCCGCGCCCGCAACGCCCGAGAACGGTTGCCGCCAGCGGAGCGCCGCATCGGCCGGCATCTCCGGGAGCTGCTCGATCTCGATTCGCGGCCGCTCCCCCGCCATCGTTTCAAAAACGGCGGCGAGGCGCGAGGAAAACTCCTCGCACAGCCACTGGCCGAGGTCGGTGGGATCCTTCACGCGTTAAACCCACGCCCGCTGGGCCAGCGCTTTTCCATATAGGCGCGGAGCCGCAGGATGGCCTGCGACTTCAACTGCGAGATGCGCGATTCATGCAAGTGGACCATCCGCGAGATCTCGCGCAGCGTCAGTTCCTCGTGATAATACAGGCTAAGCACGGTCTTTTCGACGTCGGGCATTTTCGCAATCGCTTCCGCCAGCAGCCTTTGCAGCTCGCTGCGTTCGAGCAGGCGGGAGGGCCAGTTTTCCTCGTCACCGGAGATGTACTTCAGCAGGTCGCGGCTGCTGTTGGTGTCGTCGTCGGGCGCGGCGCTTTCGAGGCTCCCCAGGTTGAGTCCGCGCACGTCGATCAGCCACTCGTGATACTCCTCGATCGAGAGCCCCAACTGCTCGGCGATCTCGTCCTCGGTCGGCGAGCGGTGCACCAGCTGTTCGGCGCGCGAAATGGCCGCTTCAATCTGCTTGGAGCGCTTCCGATGCTGGCGCGGAGCCCAGTCCAGGCCGCGCAGACTATCGAGAATCGCACCGCGAATCTTGTACTCGGCGTAGGTCTTCAGCTTGACGTTGTGAGAAGAATCGAAGCGATCGATGGCGGAGATGAGCCCGACAATTCCGGTCGAAATCAAATCGTCCAGGCTGACGCTTTCCGGCAGCCGGTCGTGGATGCGGCGGGCGATCAGGCGAACCTGCGACAAGTGTTCAAGGATCAGTTGCTCCCGCTCCTCGGCGGAGTGCAATCCCACTCCGTAGGCTTGGGCATGATAAGGATTCGCCGTCATCTGAGTCCTTGGGTCACTCGTCGTCTGCTCTTTCGTTCCTTGCTTCATGCGGTTGCTCCGGCGGTGCGATGTTGTTCTGGCCCACACACTTTGCCGGCGATGAATTCCTTGGAGGCTGGCTCGATATCGTCGGGAATCTGCTGGCCGGTGGCCAGGAACGAGATCGGAAGCGACCGGCGTGCCGCCTCGCTCACCAGCGCTCCCAGACGATCCGTCTCGTCCAGGCGGGTAAACAGGAGTTTTTTGGGCTGGAAGATCTGGTAGCGGCCGATGACGCGCGCGAGATCGGCCGGTTTCATCGACGCCGAGAGCACCAGGTGGGTGTCGATCTCGGGATGAGAGGCGATCAGGCGCGCCAGGTCCACGGCGTCTTGCATTTCGCCCGCGGCCAGGCCCGGCGTATCGATGAACACCCAATCCTTGGCGCGATGCTCCTCGAGCGCCTGCGCCAGCGCCACAGGAGTCTCGACAATATCGAAGCCGATTCCCAAAATCGCAGCGAGCGAACGCATCTGCTCCGCCGCCGCGATGCGATAGACGTCGGCGGAAAGAATATAGGCGGGCCTTGGGGAGGTGAGCCCGAAGCGCGCGGCAAGCTTCGCGAGCGTGGTGGTTTTCCCGACACCGGGAGGCCCCACCAACGCGACCACCCGGCGCGCGGCTCCGCGTCTTCCCAGGTTCGAATCGGTTTCGAAGAGATCTTCGAGAGGCGTTCCGGCGGCGACCTGCGCGGCCAGCGAGGCGTCCAGTTCATTCTCGATCAGCAGATTGTAAAGCTCCGGGTTTTCGGGCGCAGCCGCCATCAGGTTTTTAGGCAACCGTCCGGCCCGGAGCGTTTGCGCCATGCGCTCGATCTCGCGCTTGAGCTCGGCCACATCCTGCGCCAGATTCTCCGAGGCCACGGCCCGCGCGGAAGCGTTGCTCAACGAGACCTTGCTTTCCGCGGCCGCTTCCGTTTTCGGGGGCACGCCGAACACCACCTCATAGGCGCCCAGATTCCGCGTCTCGAGCGTCGAAGGCCGGGCGTTGATCAGCAGCGCGTCCTCGCCCAGCTCCTTGTGGGCCAGCTCCACCGCGGCCTCCACGGTTCCCGAAAAATAGCTTTTTAACCTCACTGAATCAGCCCCGTCGAAACGACGCGTACGCCGGGCGGAATCTCGTTATGCGAAAGGACCGAGAGGTTCGGCACCTGCCCCTCGATCATCTGGCGCATATAAAAACGCGCCGAAGAGCTGGTGACCACCGCCATCGGAGAATCGCCCGCGCCCACCGCCTTGGCCGCCTTGTCGAGAATCTCCCGGATCTTCGGCGGAGGCAGATTGATGTGGCTGGACTGTTCGGTGTACTCGATCGCGCGCTCAATCGTCTGCTCGATCTGCGCATCGACAAAGAAGGCCGGCAACTCGCCCGAGGAGTTCAAATACGGCTTCACCAGGATGCGCCGGATCGCTTGCCGCGCATACTCGGTAAGAAGAATCGGATTCTTGGTCATCGCCGCGGCCTCGCCCAGCGATTCGAGAATGGTAACCGCGTCCCGAATCGAGACCCGCTCCCGCAACATGTTCTGCAATACTTTCTGCACAGTCGCGAGAGGGAGCAATTTGGGCACCAGATCTTCAATAACTTTGGGATTCTCCTCCGTTACGCGGTCCAGAATTACCTTAGTGTCCTGTCGCGAGAGCAACTCGTAGGCGTGCCGCTTGATCAATTCGGCCAGATGAGTACCGAGTACGCTGACGGCATCGACAACGGTATATCCCAGAGCACGAGCATGGTCGGCTTTATCCGATGGAATCCACAGCGCCGCGATCCCGAACGCCGGTTCTTTCGTCTCTATCCCATCCAAAGGCGGAGGAGTACCACCCGAATGGATCGCCAGCTCACAGTTCTGCATCATCTCGAAACGTGCGATCTCCGCGCCTTTCAGCAGCACCACGTATTCACCGGATTTGAGCTGCAAATTGTCGGTGACGCGGACCGGCGGGACCATATAGCCCATGTCGCTGGCCATCTGGCGGCGAATGCTGGAAATGCGGCGCAGCAGCGGCGAATTTTGCGCGCCTTCGACCATCTTCACCAAACCGAGTCCCACTTCGATGGCGAGCGGTTCCACCTTGAGCAGCGTTTCCAGATTGTCCTTATTAGAGGCGGGCGCATTCGCCCCGGCAGCGGGAGCCGCGGCCTCTTCGAGCAGAACTTTCTGGTGCATTTTCCAGCCGAAAAATCCCACTCCGGAACCGAGCATCAAAAACGGAATCGTCGGCAAGCCCGGGAACGCCGCCAGCGCGATCAGCACGCCGCCTGCAAGCATTAAAGGCTGCGGGTTGCTGAACACCTGCTTCTTCATGTCTCCGCCGAGCTTGTTTTCCGAGCTGGCGCGCGTGACAATCAAGCCGCCCGAAACGGAAATCATGAGCGCCGGAATTACCGTGACCAGGCCGTCACCGATGGTCAGGATGGTATAGGTCGCCAGCGCGCGCTTCAGGTCCATTCCATGTTGAAACACGCCGATGAGAAATCCCGCGACGATGTTGATCGTCGTGATCATCACGCTGGCCACGGCGTCACGCTGGGTGAAGCGGGTCGCGCCGTCCATCGCGCCAAAAAACTCGGCCTCCGCGGCCAGATTCTTGCGCCGCGCGCGCGCCTCATGCTCGTCGATCAGCCCGGAGTTGAGATCGGAATCGATGGACATCTGCTTGCCGGGCATGGCGTCCAGGGTGAAGCGCGCGGTGACCTCGGAAATGCGCACCGCGCCGTGATTGATGACCACGTACTGGATCGCGATCATCACCAGGAAGATCACGATGCCGATAATGTAGTTGCCGCCGACTACGAAATTACCAAAAGCCTCAATCACCTGGCCCGCGGCGCCCGTGCCGTTGTTTCCATGCATCAAAATCAGCCGGGTGGAGGAAATGTTGAGGGAGAGCCGGAACAGGGTCAGCAGCAGCAGAGTGGTTGGGAAAACACTGAACTCCACTGGCTTGGTGATATACATCGACACCAGCAGCACCACCACCGCAAGGGTGATGTTCGTGCTGATCAGCATGTCGAGCATGAAGGCCGGCATCGGCATGATCATCGCCATGACGATGCCGAGCACCGCCAGCGGCGCGCTGATCTCACTTAGGTTCCCGAATTGGGACCCTTTCTTTGCGCCGGTCTTCGGTTTCAATGCAACAGCTTGCGGCTTCGATGCGATGCCGCGCGCGGGTTTTGGTGCCGAAACGGGTGCGGTCTTGGGAGCAGCGGCCATGTTCGAACGGAGGAGTGCATTTCGCGCGCCGGATCAGCTCGCGAAAACCACGGATTATTCCTGCCGGGCCCAAAGGAGCGCTTCTTGGCCGCCACAATCGTACAATCGTAAGATGGCCGCAACCGCCGAACCCATTTATCACACTTCCGGATTCGTCCGGCTCACGCGGCCGCAGCTTATCGGGACGCTCGGCGGATTGCTGCTGGCTCTGCTGGTCTCGGCGCTCGATCAGACCGTGGTCGGAACAGCGGAGCCGCGCATTATCGCGAATCTGTCCGGGTTCGACCGCTATCCTTGGGTCGCGACCGCGTACATGCTGTCCATGACCGTTTCGGTCCCGATCTTCGCCAAGCTCTCCGACATTTACGGCCGAAAATGGTTTTTCCTCGGCGGCCTGATCACCTTCGTCCTCGCGTCGGCGTTCTGCGGAGCCTCCGGCCAGCTCCCCTTGCCGATCGACGGCATGAATCAGCTGATTCTGTTCCGCGGCATTCAGGGGATCGGCGCGGGGGTGCTTTTCGGACTGACGTTTACTATCGTCGGCGACATTTTTTCGCCGATCGAGCGCGGAAAATACCAGGGGATTTTCGCCGCCGTCTGGGGGCTCGCGTCGATTTTCGGCCCCACGCTGGGCGGCTTTCTCACCGACCACTATTCCTGGCGCTCCGTCTTCTATGTGAACCTGCCGGTGGGTTTGATCGCGGCGATCGCCATCTGGCTTGAGTTTCCGTCGTTCCGCCCGCAGGGAGTGCGCCGGAAAGTCGATTTCGCGGGAGTCTCCACGCTGACCTTGTGCCTGGTTCCGCTGCTGCTCGCCTTCACCTGGGTCACTGATTACGGCTGGACTTCCACGCGGGTCGAATCGCTGCTGGTGTTTTCGACGGTCATGCTGGCCGTGTTTCTTTACGCCGAAACCAAAGCATCGGAGCCGGTGATTCCGCTCGCGCTGTTCCGGAATCCGATCATCGCGATCTGTTCGGTGGCGGCGTTCGTGCTCGGCATGGGGATGTTCGGCATCATTATTTATCTGCCGCTGTTCATGCAGGGCGTGATGGGCGTGTCCGCCACGCAATCCGGCTCGCTGCTGACGCCGCTGATGATGGCGGCGGTGGTAGGGGCCGTCTCCGCTGGGCAATTCACTTCGCGGACGGGAAGGTACAAACCTCTCGCCCTGGCGGGATCGATCCTGATCGCCCTGTCCATGCTCCTGTTCGCGCGCATGGGCGGAGACACCTTGCGCGCTGAAGTCGTACGCGCGATGGTGCTGGCGGGATTAGGGCTCGGCCTGATCCAGCCGGTGTATACGCTCGCGGTGCAGAACGCGGCTCCGCGCGAACATATGGGCGCAGCCACTGCGTCGACGCAATTCTTCCGATCGATCGGCAGCACCATGGGCGTCGCGATTTTCGGCAGCGTGCTGCTGACCATTTACAAACACGACTTCGGCAGCGGAGTGCCGCACGGCACCCCGGCCATCGCTTTGAAACCTTTCAACAATCCTCTGCTGTTGGCCCAGATCCGCCCGCAGCTCGAAGCCGGCTTCGGCCGTTACCCCGGCGGCTTGCAACTGCTGAAGCTCTTGCTGGCCAACGTGCGCGTGGCGCTGGTGCACGGGATTCACGCAATCTTTGTAGTGGGCGCGATCATTATGTGTGGCGCAGTGGTGCTGAACGCCTGTCTGCCGGAAGTGCGTTTGAAGGAGAAAATGCACACGGAGCCGGAGATCGGGTAGCGGAATCCGCACGAATGCGACATCGCATGCATACTTGCGCACTCGCTCACCGCCGCCACTGAACCGCCATGCGTAAGCATGCGGACATTCGCGCCGTGCTTAATTCCGCAAAGGTGTTTCGAACAGGCCTTTGGGAACTTCGGGGACAGTCAGCTATGGTTCGAGGTCAACGGTTCGATGGCGCCAATAGGCGCGCTTAAAAGCTCGTATTTGCTATATCTTGCGGGCGGCTCCGTTCGTACCATAGCTGACTGTCCCCGAGGTTGGAGGTCTATCATCACCGCGGGCGCTAACCACAAATCAAGGACGCAAGAGAAATAGGCAATAAATCGGAACAATCGGGATACCGCTTTTCCGGCGCAGCCCCTAAGCTGGAAGTGGAGAGGAAACAGATGCAGCAGCGCAAACTTGGAAATAGCGGTCTGGAGGTTTCGGCGATCGGGCTTGGCTGCATGGGAATGAGCTTTTCTTACGGCCCGCCCAAGGACAAGCAGGAGATGATCGCTCTGATCCGCTCGGCAGTCGAACGCGGCGTCACCTTCTTCGATACTGCCGAAGTGTACGGTCCATTCACCAACGAAGAACTGGTGGGCGAGGCCCTTGCGCCGGTTCGCCAGCAAGTGGTGATCGCCACCAAGTTCGGCTTCGATCTGAGCGGCAGCGATCATCGGCCGGGAGCGGCGGGTCTGAACAGCCGGCCGGAGCACATCAAGCAGGCTGTCGAAGGATCGCTCAAGCGGCTGAAGGTTGACGTGATCGACTTGCTTTATCAGCACCGCGTCGACCCGGATGTGCCGATCGAAGACGTGGCCGGAGCGGTGAAGGATCTGATCCGCGCAGGCAAAGTGAAGCATTTCGGCCTTTCCGAAGCAGGTGTGCAAACGATCCGCCGCGCGCACGCCGTTCAGCCGTTGACGGCGCTTCAGAGCGAATACTCGCTGTGGTGGAGACGCCCTGAAGCCGAAGTGATCCCGACGCTCGAAGAACTCGGCATCGGGCTTGTCCCGTACAGCCCGTTGGGAAAGGGCTTTCTCACCGGGAAGATCGGCGAAAACGCGAAGTTCGACAGCTCCGATTTCCGCAGCACGCTTCCCCGCTTCACGCCGGAGGCTCTCAAGGCAAATCAGGCGCTCGTGGATCTGCTGGGCACGATCGCCGCGCGGAAAAAGGCGACACCGGCCCAGATCGCGCTTGCCTGGCTGCTCGCCCAAAAGCCATGGATGGTTCCCATCCCGGGCACGACGAAACTGCCGCGCCTCGAAGAAAACCTCGGAGCAGCGTCGGTTGAACTCACTGCTGAAGATCTGCGGGAGATTGAGAGCGCTGCGTCGAACATCACGGTCGAAGGGGCCCGCTATCCTGAACGCCTTGAGCAGATGACGGGTCGCTGAGTCATGGAAATCAAAAGAAGCGGTTCGCAGCCTTCCGGCCGAGGACCGGCGGATTATTTTACGGGCGCAGTTCGCGTCGACCCCCTGTTCAACCCGCCGGAGCCCGCGCGTGTTCGAGGCGCCAGCGTCACCTTCGAGCCCGGTGCGCGCACGGCCTGGCACACTCACCCGTTGGGCCAGACCCTTATCGTGACCGCCGGTTGTGGCCGGGCGCAACGGTGGGGCGGGCCGATCGAGGAAATCCGGTCCGGCGACGTGGTCTGGTTTTCGCCTGGCGAGAAGCACTGGCACGGCGCGGCTCCAACCACGGCGATGACGCACATCGCCATTCAGGAACAGCTCGACGGCAAGGTGGTCGAGTGGATGGAACAGGTCAGCGACCAACAGTATCCGGGAGCATAAACGATAAGGCCGCGTAAGCTTTCGAGAAAAAGGGGTCGAGTAGCTGCTCCGCGCCCATACTGGCTCCTGGCTACTTCCCAAATAGGTACGGCGGTCCGGGGCGGAGGGGGCCGGACCGACGATTAGAACAACCTGGACCACAAAAGAGGGTGAATGCGTCCAAGCTTTCAAAGATCAAGATCGGAAAGATCAAAAGGAAACGGCTACTTCTGTATCTGGAGTTGATTATTTACTGCAAAAACTCCAGGGACACCGTTGGCTCTGATGTACGCCAACTGCTTGTCCATATCACTTGAGACGAATCCCACCAGCGTTACGTTGCCGTTTTTCACAATGATGTGAATCGAAGGCTGCGTGCCCGCGCCATAGCGCGAAAGCGCCGGATATGCATAAATCGCCCGCGCGGTCCGGGAGCGAATCCCGTCGTCCATCGGGGACAACGGCAGGACTTCGATCTGATTCTCGACGCGCGTCACGCCTTCCACGCGTTTTACGACGTTCTCCGCGTCGCTTTTCAGAACCGGCTTGGTGACTTCGCCAAACAAGGTAACTGTACTGCCGTCAACACGGAACGAAACATTGTCGAACATATTGATATACGGCAGCATTACCAGCTCATGCCGCACCTTGTTCTCGAGCGGAGTGAGCGTCGGCGGCGCGGCCTGAACGAATGCCGCCGCAGCCACCAGCGCGGCGACCATCAGGTTTGTGTTTTTCATCTCCATCACCCCTGCTCTATTGGACGAGGTAGTACCAGGAAAGTTGCAGCGGCGGACCCAAATAAAAAGGGAACAAAAGGCGGGCGGAATACGTATTTACTTTGACGTTTTCGTAAACAATCCCAACAAACCGCCGAGCGACGAGCTTTTCTTCTTCGTCGTTTCCGCGTGCCCGCTGAGCTTGTCGGCCAGCTGCATGATGCTCTTGCCGAACGTCGTCGACGGCGGCGCGGGCTTCCCTTCCATCAACGACTTCTGCACCGCGTCGTAGTCGCTCGGGAAAATATCGAAAACCTCGGTGTGCAGCGCCGTGGCGATCACCTCGCGGCTCAGCCCGACGTCGCGCATATAACGGTTCACGATGAGGCGAATCTTCCACCGTCCGATCCGGTTGGCGTCAAGATAGGAAAGAGCGCGCTGCGCCGCCTGTAGCGCCGGCAACTCATTGGTGGTCACCAGCAGCAGATCGTTCGCCATGCGAGCCTGATTCAGGTTCCACTCGCCATACACCCCGCCCGCGTCGATGACCACCACATCGTAATTGTGGCGCGCATAGTCCAGAATCGGCGACGGATCCTGCAATTCGTTGGCCCCCTCGACCAGAACTTCCGGCGCCAGCAACACGTCGATCCCCTGGACATGGGTGACCATCGAGTTCCACAAATCCTCATCCAGCTCGTAGGATCTGGTCAGCGCGTCGACGAAGCTATAGATCGATTTGATCTTCAGCAGGAACGACATCGTTCCGGTAAGCGGATCGAGGTCGGCCAGCAGCACCCGCTTCGCCCCATGCCGCTTCCACTGGAACGCAAGGTTGCAGGCGATGGTGGTCGCTCCGCAAGCGCCCTTGGCGGGCATCACCACGAAAATCTTCGCAGGCTCCCGCCCCCCGCCCTCCGACGGCGCCGTCCGAGCCAGTTTCGCCAGCACCTGCTCCAGCTGTTCGCCGGTAAAGGGTTGAATCAGAAAGTCGGCGGCCCCGCCCCGCAGGCAGCGCAGCATTGAATCGGGATCGTTGGCCGCCAGCAGCGCGATCACCTGGATGGACGGTCCCATGCGCGACATCTCGCCCAGAAGTTGTAGAGCCTGCTCGGGATCTGAGACTACGTCCAGGAAACAGAGATTCCGGATCCCAGGGTTCCCCATGGCCGCGCCCGCGTCCCGAGGCGAGGGATAACTGCGGACATGGCTCGCCGCCACACCCGGCAAGTGGGTGGCCAGCAGCGGCGACAATTCCTCCGCCATCCGCAAGTTCGGACTGATAACGACCGCCCGTTTCGCAGCTGCCGGGGTGGTCTCACTTTTGGGCATGGTGACTGGAGGACCACTTTGGGATGCGTTCCAAAGTACTAAATCGGCTACAAGCGATCATAACATGAGAGCGTTTTCCCCTTCCCGCTACTAACAAAGTGCTACCACCGGACGATGAGACCTCCAGCGCAGATTTGGATCAGCGGATTTGGATCAAGCAGGTTTAGGCGTCCAGCACAAGCGGGAGATGAAATGAATAACTTAACTGAGATCACGAACCATATGATGAACGGGCCGCAATTCGCGCCCATTAAGAGAGTTTCCGTCTGTGACACCCAGCCGGTAACGGCAGAGGGCGTTCGCACTTTGCTCGCCGGTTCCCCGGACATGGCCTTTGCGGAGACCTCCGAATCCCTGGCGCAAGCCATGGACCTGGTCCGCCGCACCTGTCCCGACGTCCTCATGCTCGACAAAGCCTTCGGGATTCAAGCGATCCTCGAATGGCTTACCGATTTGAAGGCCAACGACCTCCCGACCGCCATCGTGATCTGGGGCGTCTCCGTCACCGAAGCCGAGGCTCTGCGCTTCCTCCAAGCCGGAGCCCGCGGGATTTTGCGTAAAACCGCCAGTATCCCCGTCGTCCTGGCCTGTTTGCGAACCGTCGCGCTCGGCCGTAGCTGGATGGAGGACTGCGTTTTTCGCGATTCCGCGCGCGCCGACCGCTATCCCCGCAGCGAATTGACCTCGCGGGAGCAGCAGGTGCTCGAACTGGTTGAACAGGGCTATAAGAATAAGGAGATTGCGGTCGATCTCGGCATCCGCCCCGGCACCGTCAAGATCCACCTCAAGCATATTTTCGAGAAAACCGGCGTCCGCGGACGCTACGGCCTTGCACTCAATGGATTGAAGGACCGGGGGCTGGTCTCCATTCCGGCCTGAGCTATCCTTATATGTATACGTGCGTACTCTTGTTGTTCTTTTCTCGCTGTCGCTCTGCGCCCATGCTCAGTCGCCACTCGTAAAGATTCTTACTGATGAACTGGAGCGGAACTTCACCGCCCTCCAGCAGAAGGCGGACCCGGCGCCTTACTTCCTGGGTTATGAAGTCACGGATCAGGAGGAGGATATCATCCTCGCCAGCCGCGGATCCCTGGACGGCCAGAATCATAATCACAACCGTATTCTGGACATCACCGTTCGCGCCGGAAGCCCGAAGTTCGATAATTACCGCCGCGTCTCGGGCGATATCCCACACTTCACCCTCGCCACCCGGCTGGCCCTCGACGACAACGCCGATGCTATCCGCAAAACCGTCTGGCTCACCACCGATCGCGTTTACCGCGCGGTCGCCCAGCGCTTGATTCGCCTCAAAGCCGACGAAAAGCTTCGCGCCGCTGCCGCCGATAGCTCCGGCGATTTCTCGGTCGAGCAGCCGCAAACATTCTTCTCCTCCCCTCCACAGCTCAAATTCAATTCCACCGAATGGGCCGCGCGATTGCGCAAAGTCTCCGCTGAAATGGTGAAGTATCCCGGCGCCCTCAACTCGAACGTCGCGGTGGAAGCCCAGCGCGTCATGACCACGCTGGTCAACTCCGAGGGCACGCGCGTCGAATCCGGCCGCCTTTTTACCCGCCTGATGATCACCGCCCGCGGCAAGGCCACCGACGGCATGGACCTCGCCTCGATGGAGACCTTCCAGACCGCCGATCCCTCCACTTTGCCGAAGGACGCCGAAATTCTCGCCGCGGTCGAACGTGCCGGAAAAAATCTGACCGACCTTCTGCACGCCCCGCCCGCCGATCCTTTTGTGGGGCCCGCCATTCTTTCCGGACGCGCAGCCGGCGTCTTCTTCCACGAAATTTTCGGCCACCGTATTGAAGGCCACCGTCAAAAAGACGAGAGCGAGGGCCAGACTTTCACCAAGAGCGTCGGCAAGCCGGTGCTCCCGCCGTTTCTGTCCGTGATCTTCGACCCCACCCTCCCCGAATATAACGGCATCGCCCTCAACGGAACCTACGTTTACGACGATGAGGGCGTGAAAGCCCAGCGCTTCGTCGCCGTCGAGAACGGCATCCTCAAGGCTTTCCTGATGTCGCGCTCGCCCATCGCCGGTTTTCCCAACTCCAACGGCCACGGCCGCCGTTCGCCCGGGTATGAAGTGGTTTCGCGCCAGTCGAACCTGATCGTCGAATCCTCGAACAAGGTCAGCGATGCGGAGCTGCGCAGCATGCTGATTGCGGAGGTGAAGAAACAGGGCAAGGATTACGGGCTCTATTTCGACCAGGTCACCGGGGGCTACACCACCACCGCCAGCCGCGGATTGCAGGCCTTCACCGTGATTCCATTGATCGTTTATCGCGTGTTCGCCGATGGCCGGCCGGACGAGCTGATTCGCGGCGCGGACATCGTCGGCACTCCTCTTGCCAGCTTCGAAAAGATCATGGCGACCTCCGATAAGATGGAGGTTTTCAACGGCATCTGCGGAGCCGAATCGGGCAACGTCCCGGTCTCCGCCGTCGCTCCCGCGCTGCTGGTCTCACAGATTGAAATCCAGCGCAAGGAGCGCTCCCAGGACCTCCCGCCCTACCTCTCGCGCCCGTCGTCGGGGGTGCAATAATGCACGTGCTCACCCGCCTCCTTGCCCTCTCCGCCCTGCTCCTCGCCTCCGCCGCGCTGCTGCTGCCGCAAAAAAAATCCAATGACGACGACGTCATTCTGCGCGCCATGCGCGACGAGTTGGAGCGTTCCCGCCAGCTCCGCGCCGTCGGCGGCGGCGATTATGCGCCTTATTTCTTCGCCTTCGGCCTCTCCGACGTCGACCAGTTCCAGGTCGCCGCCGTGCTCGGATCGCCGATCGGCGTTTCGCGTACTCACTTCCGCGCCCCGCAGATCGACGTGCGCGTCGGCAGTTACGATTTCGACGACACCGGCCATATTTTCAGTGGCCGCTATTCCGGAGGCCGCTATGACACCTCCTTCCCTTTGGACGACGATTACCTGGCCTTGCGCGATGCCTTGTGGCTCTCGACGGACACCGCTTATAAGACCGCCATTGAATCCATGTCCCGCAAGCGCGCCGCGTTGAATGCAGCCGCCTCCAATACCGATAAGCTTCCCGATTTCTCCCGCGTGGAGCCGGTGAAAAGCCTCGAGAAAATCTCCCGCTACAAAATTGACGACGCGGCCTGGACCGCGCGCGCGGTGAAGCTTTCCTCTCTGTTTGGCGCCGTTCCCGACGTCATGGCTTCCGGCATCGACCTCGAGCTGCTCGACGGGGTCACATGGCTGCTCACGAATGAAGGCACCGTGCTGCGCTACGGCGACAGCCTGGCGCGCGTCTACGCCCGCGCCGAAGGCCAGGCCCCGGATGGAATGATGGTGCGCGACGCCGTGTCTTTCCAGTCGCTCGCCATCGACCAGCTCGCGCCGGATTCGGACATCCGCGCGGGGTTCGCCTCGGTCGCCGAAAACGTCCACGCGCTGGCCCAAGCTCCGCTCGGCGAGTCTTTTTCCGGGCCCACTTTGTTTGAGCCGCAAGCCGCCGCGCAGCTCCTGGCTCAGTTGCTCGGCGACAATCTCCGCTCCCCGCGCAAGCCTCTGGCCGAGCCTGGCCGCAACATCAATTTCCTGCCCAGCGAGTTCGAAACGAAGATCGGCTCGCGAATCTTGCCCGATTGGATGGATGTCGCCGACGATCCCACCCAATCCGCCTGGCAGGGCAAGCCGCTGATCGGCTTCTACCGCTGGGATATCGAGGGCGTGCCCGGCCAACCCGTTTCCGTGGTGGAGAAGGGCGTGCTCAAAAATTTTCTCACCACCCGCCTGCCGGTTAAGGGTTTCGCCGCCTCCAACGGCCACGCGCGGCTGACCGGAGGTTATGGCGCGCGCGGAGCCGCCATCAGCAACCTCTTCGTCAAAACCTCGCAGAGCGATTCTCTCCCCGCGTTGAAGAAGAAACTGATCGACATGTGCAAGGAGCGCGGCAAGCCTTACGGCATGCTGGTGCGCAAACTGGACTTCCCATTCTCGGCCGCCCGCAGCGAGCTCCAGGCGCTGGCCCAAAGCAGCTCCCAATCCGGCGGATCGGTGCGCCCTCTCAGCCCGCCCGTGCTGGTCTATCGCGTTTATGCGGATGGCCGTGAGGAACTGGTGCGCGGCCTCCGCTTCCGCGGCGTTTCTACGCGGTCCCTCCGCGATATCCTCGGCGCGTCGCAGGAAACCGCTCTGTTCGATTACGTCAACAACGGCGCGCCGCTCGCCCCCCTGAATGTAGGCGGCTTGCTGGCCCCCACCTCCGTCATCTCGCCGGCCCTTTTGTTTGAGGAGATCGAGTTCGAACTGCCCCAGGACCAATTCCCCAAGCTCCCCGTTGTTTCATCCCCGTCCGATTTAGCCAAAATGTTATGGCCCAGCCCCACAATCGTCAATCGCTAGAAGTGCAAGCTCTTTTGCGGGGCAGGTTGCCAACCTGCGGACCGATTGTAAATCGGTCCATCCGGGCGACAGCCCGGACAAGCCGCGGATGCTCCCCCGACCCCTCCCCATGCGCCTAATCACCCGCACCATCTTCCGCGAGATCTCCGTCACCGCGCTACTCGGCGCGGCGCTGTTCACCTTCGTTCTTTTCCTGAAAAATTCCGGCCAGCTGTTCGAATTCCTGGTCCGCACTTCCGGCCCGCCCAAAACCGTCGCCTATCTTTTCGCGCTGGTGCTGCCCGTCATGCTCCCCTTCGCGATCCCTCTTGG
>JBEKOZ010000034.1:0-14938 GCA_049521275.1 Bryobacteraceae bacterium
TTTCGCACACCGCCGCCGCCTTCTGGCAGGCGCGAATTCCGCCCCAAAACGTAGTGTCGAGCAGAATTACGTCCACGGCGGTATTGAGCACATTGGCGGCAAGCTGCTCAAAATTAACCACAACCGTGTTCGTTGCCAAGGGAACCCGCACCATTTCCCGAGTCCGCCGCATGCCGTTCAATCCATAAACGGGATCTTCCAGATAATCGTTGCGCAAACCCTCGATCGCCTGGCCAAAACGAATGGCCTGTTCGGTCGACCAGACGCCATTGGGATCAAAACGCAGGGAATCCGAGGGAAAAGCGGCGGCCAGGGCGCGATACACTTCGAGCTCATAATCGGGCGGAAAGACGCCGGCTTTCAACTTGTGGGTGTGAAACCCGTACTGCTGTTTCTGCGCGGCTGCGAACTCGACCATCTGATCGATGGTGCGCGTTTCGCCCGAACCATTGAGCGCATTGGGGTAGCGGAAGAAACAATAGGACGCGAAGGACACGCGATCGCGCAGACGCCCGCCCAGAATGTCGCACACCGGGACGCCCCATGCCTGTCCCAGCAGATCTAGGCAGGCGAATTCGAGCGCGGCCAAAACCTGGGTGCGGTTGTTATAAAGCGATGCCGTCGGATTGGCGATCAGGAAGCGCATCTCTTCCAAACACACGGGATCGTGGCCGACAAGATAGGACTTCATGGCCCGGAACACGGCTTCGGCCGATTCACCCCCTCCGCCCATCTCTCCGAGGCCGATGAGGCCGTTATCGGCCTCGACTTCAATAATCGTACGAACGAACCGGCCCCAATGGCAGCCGTTGGCGTGTCGCAAGGGGGCCTTTAGCGGAACCGTAACCGTGGTCGCGCGAATGTCCGAAATTCGCATACCCTATATTATGGTCAATTAAGGCACGCGCGACGCTTGCTTTAGGGCGATTTAGAGCTGGTGGCGGAAAAAATCCAAGCCGGCGGCGCCGTCGTCTTCGATCTTGCCATTTCCTTCCAGCGAAAGGCCGCCTTCATAGCGAACCTGGCGCAGAATATCGAAGAAGCGGGCGTATTCGGGATCTTCGTCGAGTTGTTTCGGCCAGCGGCGTCCGGCGGGGTTAGCAAAATGCATATGGACGATTTCCGCCTTCGCCGTGCGCACGATTTCCGGATCTTCCTTTTCAATGCGCATATGGTAGTAATCGATGATCATTTTTACTTGGGGATGATCGATCTCCTCAACCAGCCGCAAGGCTTCCGCGCCGGTATTAATGATGTTGCTTTCCTGTTTTCGAAGCGGCTCGATGGCGATGAGCAAGTCCTTGGACTTGGCCATGTCTCCGGCGCGGGTGAGAAAGGTTTTGATCTGGCTCCAGGCAGCGTCGCGGGAGTAGCCTTCGGGGACCTGGCGCGAAGCCGCGCTTCCCCAGACGACGATGCGGCAGCCGAGGGCGCGGCAGCGGTCCAAGGTTGAGTCGAGATAGTTGGACACTGCATCCAGGTTCACCTCAGGTCCGACCACTTTGGCGAGCATCAGTTTATTGACGCTCATGCAGCGGATTCTGGAGCGGAGGACCTGGTCACGGAACGCCGTGAATGCCGCGTCGCTCATGGCGGCAATTCGCAGGGCGCTGGGCTCGAAGTAATCGAATCCCAATTGCTCGGCTTTGGAGAACGCTTCGGGATTTTCGCACACGCCGAGCTGGACTCCGCCGGTTTTGGCGAAAGCGGCGAAGGTTGAGAGTAATAGCGAGCGTCTGGAGAGGCGTTTCACTTCTTATATGATGATTGCATCATGATTACAGATCAGGAGCGGGAAACGGCGCTGGCCCTGCTGGCGCGAAGCCGGACCGCGGTGCTGCAGGCAGTGGATGGCGTGACGGAAGCACAGGCTCGCTGGAAACCGATGCCGGAGCGGTGGACGATTCTGGAATACATCGAGCACCTGGCGGTCGCGGACGACGCGCTGGTGGGATTGGTGAAGAGGTCGCTCGCGTCACCGGAACATATCGAAACAGCGGAAGAGCGGAGCGCGCGGGAACAGAAGATCCGCGCAACGCCGATTCCACGCGGAGTGAATCGCGCGCCGGAGACGTTGAAGCCGGTCGAGAGATTCCATTCGCTGGCCGACGCGGTGGCGGCTTTTCTGGCGGCGCGCGAGCGGACGGTGGAGTATGCGCGAACGACGACGGACGATCTGCGAAGGCATTTCACGCCGCATCCGGTTCTGGGATCGCTCGACGCGTATCAATGGCTGTGCGGGAATGCGCGGCACGCGGAGTCGCATGCGGGGCATGTGATGGAGATTCGCGGGATGACGGATTTTCCGGCGGCTTAGCGGAGGAAACCGCTTCCTGCGGCCGCGGCTCGGTAGCGGGGCCGGACCGCTCCCGAAGGTCGCGGCTCTATGGAGCTTATTTGGCCGAGGGCGTGGGTGTCACCGTTACGTCTGCGATGTGATGGAATCCACCCATCACAATGCTGGCTCTCCCGGTGATTTCATCGAAGATTTCCAGTGTCGGGATGAGTCGGCAGATTGGGAGTGCTTTCGCCGTTGGGGAGGACGGCGGCGCCACGGGAACGGTCACTGTCACGCGGATCTGTTTCCGCGTATCCAGAGCGAGCGCGAGATCTGTATCGCTGAAGAGATCCAGATAGCCGAGGGTTCCGGGAGCAACTGTAACCGTGGACGTCTTCAGCTCGGTGCCGGCGCCATCAAAGTAAGTCAGTACCGCAGTACATGTTGCTGCGGTCACGGTTTCATCGGGGCGCAGCACGTTGAAACGAGCGGTCTGTCCCTGCGCTATCCCGACAGCGCCCGAAGTGCGGGTATCCGTCTCGGGCATAACGGTCTGCGCGTACATACCTGCAGCGGCGGCCGTGAAGACACAGATCCTCTGAGCGTAACTAAGCATGATTCTATCCTCCAGGGTGAATTGCGAATCGACTGCTGATCCCGCCTAGAGCGGTTCGGCGAGTGACTCGCTATTGGAAACACGAATCAGGCGAAGGAGTCGCGGTTTTTTTAATTAGTGCGCGAAGGCGAGTTTTTGTTCGGATTTGCGGATCATTCGCGACCAGAGGGAATCGGGCTCGGAGTCGAAGACCGCGGCGGCGTCGGCGCGAAAAATAAACCATGCACCGAGTTCCACTTCCCTGCGCAGTTGAGCGATGGTCCATCCGGCGTAGCCCAGATAGACGTGAAAAGCGGCGGGGTCGGGGCGCGCGGAGAAGGCTTTTTCCAGGACCGGCTTGGTAGAGATGAAGTAAACGGCGCCGAAAACGTTCTCTGCGCCTTCGAGTTTGGTTTGCGACTGGCGCAGAGCGAAGACGCTCGAAGGGTCGACCGGTCCGCCCACATAGACAGAGTCGGTGCGGCCTTTCACAGCCTTTACGCCGTCCAACGCGCGCGAAAGCGGGATCTCCGTGGGACGGTTGAGGATGAGTCCGAGCACACTTGCGTCATCGTAGTGAACCAGCAGGATGACGGTTTCGGCGAAATTGGGATCGCCGAGGTCGCGGCTCGCCACGAGCAGTGTCGCATTGCCCAGATATTGCGGGTTCTTGGTTTGCGCGGGAAGAAATGCGGTTCCCGCGAGGAGCAGGGCACACTTGAAGGCAAGCGCCATTAGTTACGATTCTCTCTCGTTTTTCTGGCGGTTAGGAAGTTCAACTCGGTCCGCATGCTGACGCATGGCGGTTCAGTGGCTTGAGAGCAGTGTCGACAAAAGGCGGCCAGAGCCCGGGGTACACTGATCGAGGGGTTTTGATGGACATTCGATGTGTGGTGACGGGACAGAACGGAGCGGGCAAGTCGGTGTTCGCGCGAGACACGGCTGTTCCTCCGGTGACGCTCGCGCTGCTTCCGGGGTTTGAGTTTCACAGATTGTGGGGGAGCGAAGCAGTGGTGGGGTTACCGTCGGATGGGACGGCGCCTCCGCATCCGGGCTATTTTCCTCCGAAGAGCGGATTCCGTTTCGGGTTTTTCACCATACCGCCGGAGAAGACCACGGGACCGCTGCCGGCCGACCTGGGACCTGCGTTCGCGGAGCTGCGGGAGAAATTGCCGGGCATGGCGGAGGTGTTGGAAACGGAGAATCCCGGTATGCACACTACGGATACGGTGGACTTCGACGTGGTGGTTTCGGGTGAGGTAGTGCTGGAGCTCGATGATGGGCGAGAGGTTCTGCTGAAGGCGGGGGATTGCGTGGTGCAGAATGGAACGCGACACGCGTGGCGCAACCGGTCGGCGGCGAATTGCGTGATTGCCGTTACGCTGGTGGGGGCCGAGCGTGCTTAGCCGCAGAGAATTTGGCGGCGTGGTGGCTACGGCCGCGCTGCGCGGAGCCACGGGCGGGATCGATGAGACGCTGCGCACGGGAATCGCGCGGCGGAAAATTCCCGCTGCCGTTGGGATGGTGGCGAGCGGAGAGCGCATCCTTTATTCGGGCGCGTTCGGCACGCGGGACACATCGGGCGTACTTGTCGCCGCCGATTCGATTTTCAACATCGCATCGATGACCAAGGCCATCACCACCGTCGCGGCTTTGCAACTGGTGGAGCAGGGCAAAGTGAAGCTGGAGGAGCCGGCGTCGCGGATTCTTCCTCAACTGGGCAAGATGGAAGTGCTTGCAGGCTTCGATGCGGACGGAAAACCAAAAATGCGTCCGGTGAAAATTCCGGTGACGCTGAAGCATCTGCTGACACACACCTCGGGAATCTGTTACGACCTTTGGGACGCGGATATGTTCCGGTATACATCGCACACCAAGGTCGGGGCCGTCCCGCCGCTGATGTTCGAACCGGGCGCGCGCTGGCAATACGGAATGGGGATCGATTGGGCGGGGCGCGTGGTGGAAGCGGTCAGCGGGATGAACCTCGAAGAATATTTTCAGGCGAAGATTCTGCGGCCGCTGGAGATGGCCGACACGAGTTACCTGGTCCCAGCTTCGAAAGCGGAGCGGGTGGTTTCTGAATATACGAGACAGGCTGACGGATCGCTGAAGCAGGAGCCGCGCGTGCCGCCTAAGGCTCCCAACGGATTCAGCGGAGGCGGGGGATTGTACTCGACGACCGCCGATTATGTGCGCTTCATGCAGATGATTCTCGGCAAGGGGCAGGGAATTAATCAGGCTCGCATTCTTGAGGCGAAGACGGTGGAGCGCATGCAGGTGAATCAAATCGGCTCCGCGACCGCGGGCAAAATGAAGAGCTTCCGCCCGAATGCATCAAGCGATGTGGACATGCAACCGGGGTCGACAGAAAAATGGGGCTTGGGATTTCTGATCAACACGACCGCGTACGAAGGAGGGAGGTCGGCGGGAAGCCTGGCTTGGGCGGGGCTCTACAATACGTTCTATTGGATTGATCCGATGCGGTCGTTGTGCGCGGTGTTGATGATGCAGTTCCTGCCGTTCGTGGACAAAGATGCCTTCGGGTTGCTGGGGGATTTCGAGCGGGCGGTGTACGCGAACTTATAGCTTGGCGATTTCGACGGCGGAGCGCAATGTGAGGGCGACGAAGGTCAGCGTGCCGTTGGTGCAGCCCGCGGAGGGGAGCGTCGGCGCGCCGACCACGAATAGATTTGCGTGATCGTGGGTGCGGCCGAAATTGTCGCAGACGCTTGTGGCTGGATCGGTTCCCATGCGGCAGCCTCCGGCCGGATGATCGAGGTAATTGCCTTCATCGGTGTGGATGATTTTGCCGTTGTCGTTGCGGGCCATGTCGCGGAAAATATCTTCGATATGTTGCCTGGTCGCGGGGTAGCGTGCCTCGCATGCGGCGTCGCGACGGTGGACGATCTTCGGCATGGGGTCGCCCCACTGGTTCTTCGACGACGGATCGAGCGTCAATTCGCTGTTTTCGGAGGGATGCACGTCATAATAGGCGCGCACGCGGGCCATGCCGCGTTTATTGCGCGAGCGCCACTCCTGGGCGATTTCGTCGCCGAGAAGAATATGGCCGGTCCCGTCTTTGAGACGCGGCGCCTGGCGCGCGGCTTCCCAGATGCGCAGGTCGTGGCGAACGTAAGGCTCCGCGGGAGAGCAACGGAAATACTGGCGCGAGATGAGGCCGTACTGCGGATTCATGTTCGGATAAATCTCGTCGTCGAGTTCGATGAAGGCCTGGATGAAGGCGTGACCGTTCATGTATTTTCCTACCTGGCCGGCGCGGTTCGCGAGGCCGTTCGGGAATCGCGAGCACGCTGAATTCAGCAGCAGGTGCGAGCTCCAGGTGTAGCCGGAGGCGATCACGAAGATTTTGGCGCGGTACTCTGCCGTTTCCCCGGGTCGCACGCCTTGCGCGGCGACGACCGTCGCTTTCGAATCGTCGAGCACGAGTTTGCGGATCAGAGTGTGGTCGTGAAGGGTGATTTTCTTTTGAGCCAGCAGCTGCTTGAAGGTGAAATCGGGCGAGTAGCGCGCGCCGGTCGGACAGATGTCGCAGGTGCCGCAGCGGATGCAGGCGGCGCGTCCATCGTAGGGCACGGTGTTTTTCGCCTGCGGCGTGGCCTGGAACGGGATGCCGCTCTTGTTACCCCATTCCTGGAGGCGGGCGAGGCTCCAGGTGAGCGGGATGGCCTGCATCGGATAGGGCTCCGAACGGTGGTCGCCGGGGAACGGGCTCGGCTCGCCTGAGACGCCGAGGCGGCGCTCCGCTTCACAGTAATACTTTTCGAGCTCGGGCCATTCGAGCGGCCAGTCGACGTACAGGCCATACATCGATTTCAGGCGCAGATCTTCTTCCGAAAAACGATTGCAGGTGCCACCCCAGTGCAGGGCTTGACCGCCGACGGCCATGGTCCGCGAAATGCCGCCGGCCGCGGCCTGACCTTCGATAAAATCGCCGGGCCAGGGATTTTCGCCGTAACTCGTCATGCGCTCGCGCTGGTGGAAGCGATTTTCGAAATCGAAGAAAGAGCGTCCGGCCTCGACGATGGTGATGGAGATGCCGGGACGCAGCTCCGACAATTTTTGCGCGAGCATGGCGGCAGAGATTCCGGCGCCGACGATGCAGACATCGCTTTCGTAGACCGGCATCAGGTGAACCTCGCGGGGCGTTTGCCGGAATCGGCGAGCCCGCGGCAATCGTCGCGCTGGATCGCGACGCCGTAGAGAAAATCCTCGCCTTCAGCGGAGTTGTAGAAGTAGGCCAGCAGATCCGCGGCTACGTGTTTGCCGTTGGGGCGCGGAGGGATCCGATCGATCCCGGCGTCCGCCAGCGCTTTTTCGACCGCTGCGCGTTGCGCGGCGGCGTCGAGTTTCGCGAGGGCAAGCTGGTTTAGCTGATCGGCGTAGTGCGTGGAAGGATTCGGGCCGACCACCTGAGTTCGAGGGTTTCCGTAGCCGGAGGCGATCTCCGCGCCGGACTTATAGTCGCGAATCCAGCGGAGGAAATCGCCAGCGATGCGGTCGGTGCGCGAGCGGCCGAGCGAGGGCGGCAGCACGACGGTGGCGAGGTCGCGCAGATCCTCCTCGCGGACCGATTGCGCGCGCGCGCCGATGAGCGCCAGCAGTCCTGAAAATGTTCTTTTGAAAAATCCTCGCCTCCGCATGATTAATTCTCCAGTGAAAACGCGACCAGCGCGGCGTCCGCGCCTTGCCCCACGGCGATCACCACGAATTGACGGCCGGAAGGAGTCCGGTAGGTCATCGGCGTGCCATAGGAGCGTTCGCCGAGCGGTCCTTGCCACAGGTCCTTTCCATTGGTCTTGTCGATGGCGTGGAGAGACATGTCCTCGCCGCCGACGAAAAAGAGGCCGCCTTTGGTTACGATTCCGCCCTGGGGTCCGCCGATGCCTAACAGCGGCGGCAGGTTCGCGCTCTGCAACGCAGGATTGGCGCGCAGCTCAGGCCAATCGCCGAAGGGTTGGTGCCAGGCGATGGTTCCGTGATTCAGATCGATCGCCGAGATGTGACCGTAAGGCGGCTTGGTGAGCGGCAGGCGTCCGTGAAAGGTCGCGGGCGCGCCGAGATCGCCGGACCATTCCGCATCCACTTCGGACGCGCGGGGATTGGCGGAGGAATGATCGGGTTTCTTCACGCGAAAAACGGCCGGCGAGTTGGTGGTCTTGATGTACAACATGCCGGTGTCCGGATCGAAAGCGCCGCCGCCCCAGTTCGCTCCGCCGAGAATTCCGGGAAGGCCAAGCGTTCCCTGCAAAGATGGCGGGGTGAACAACGGCCCGAGCCGGTACTTTTTCATTTCAGTTTGCGCTTCCGCTTTCAACTCCGGCGTGAGGTCGAACGCGTCATCGAGGGTGACGCCTTGCGGAGTGAAGGCCGGAGGCTTCGTGGGAAATGGCTGCGTGGGTGAGGCGTGCTCGCCCGGAACGTCGCTGGCGGGCACGGGGCGCTCCTCAGTAGGCCAGACCGGATTGCCGGTCACACGATCGAACACGAATGCGAAACCTTCCTTGGTGAGCTGGACCACGGCGTCGATCTTTTTGCCGTCGACGGTGATGGTGGCCAATACGGGCGCGGTCGAGAGGTCGTAATCCCACAAGCCGTGATGGACGATCTGGAAATGCCATTTGCGCGCGCCGGTGTTTGCGTCCAAGCACACCAGGGCTTCGCCGAACAGGTTGTTGCCGGGACGGTTGCCGCCGTAGAAATCGTTGCTCGGCGTGCTGACGGGCAGATAGAGCAGGCCGCGACGCTCGTCGAGCGTGAACGGGGCCCACACGTTGGTATGACCGGTGAACTTCCACGAATCGTTGCCCCAGGTGTCGTTGCCGAATTCGCCGGCCTGGGGAATGGTGTGGAAACTCCACACCTGTTTGCCGGTTCGGGCATCGAAGGCGCGGACGTCGCCTGGAGGATCGTGTTTGTAGGTCAGCCGGTCGCCCACGCCGTTTCCAACGATCACCAGGTTTTTATAAACCACGGGCGGCGAGGTTTCGGTGTAATGCATTTTGTTGATCGGCCAGATCAGTCCCTGGCTGAGGTCGACGATGCCGTTGTCGCCGAAGGTCGTATCGGGCCGGCCGGTCTTCGCGTCGAGCGAGATCAGCCGGTAACGGGTGTTCAGGTAAATGCGCGATTGATCGCCGTCGCGCCAGATGGCGATTCCGCGATGCACGTAGCCAGTGCCGTTGGGGGGCTGGCCGTCCACGTAGGATTTCGGATCGTAGCTCCAGAGCGCGGTGCCTTTCTCCGGATCGAGCGCGACCACCTTGTTATAGGGCGACGTTGCGTACATGACGTTGTCGACCACTAGCGGCGTGTTCTCGAACATGCCGGGACGGGTGCCGTATTCCTTTAGCTCGGTCTCGCCTGTTTTCCAGGTCCACGACTGGTGGAGATGCGACACGTTGGTCCTGTTAATTTCGGTGAGGGTCGAGTAGTGCCCGCTGCCAGGATCGCCGCCCCAGACAGCCCAATCCACGGGAGCGCGGTCGGCGCTCAAGAAGAGGATCGCGGCAATGCTGAGCGCAACTGGGATGAGATTTACGCGCATGGGCCATTGTAGAACGTAACGCGAACGGGAAACCGCTTCCTGCGGTCGCGGCTCGGTAACGCGATAATATGGCTCCATGTTATTTGTCTGGTGGTCGATTGCGTCCGCGCTCCTTTTGAACGGGCAGGCGGAGAAGGCGCCTGCTTCGGTGGTTGCTGGGATTCCGGTCAATTATGACGAGGCGCTGGTGGGAAACTACACGTTGCCGGATCTGCTGGCACGCGATGCGAAGACGTGGAATGAAAAGCGGCGGCCGGAGATCGTGCGGCTGTTTGAAGAGAACGAGTATGGGCGCAGCCCGGGTCGTCCGGCGGGCATGACGTTCGAGGTGTTCGATAAGGGAACAATTGCGTTCGGCGGCAGAGGCATCCGCCGGCAGGTCAGGGTGCATTTTTCGGCTGACAAGAGCATGGATCTGCTGCTGTATATGCCCGCGGGCGCTACGAAACCAGTGCCCTTTTTATTGAATCTGAGTTTCTCGGCAAACTCGAACACCGTAGACGATCCGGGAGTGCGGGAAGGCGAGGTGTGGGGGCCGGACAAGAAAAAACTTCCCGCGAGCCAGGGCCGGAAGTTCGGGAAGATCGACGTGGTGCGATTGCTGGACGCCGGCTTTGGCTTCGGAACGATTTATTACGGCGATATCGACCCGGATTTTGCGGGCGGCTTCGAATACGGGGTCCGCGCGGATTATCCCAAGCCGGGGCCGGACGAGTGGGGCACGATCGCCGCGTGGGCGTGGGGTCTGAGCCGCGCCATGGATTATCTGGAGACGGACAAGGGCGTGGATGCGAAGCGCGTCGCGATCCTGGGAGTCTCGCGATTGGGAAAGACGGTGATGTGGGCGGGGGCTCACGACACGCGCTTCGCGCTGGTGATCGCGAGCTGCTCGGGAGAGGGCGGTGCGGCGTTGAGCCGGCGGAATTATGGCGAGACGATCGCACACCTGACGGCGCCGTCGCGATACCCGTATCAGTTTTGCGCGAATTACGGAAAATTCGCGGAGCATGTCGACCAGCATCCGGTGGACGCGCACATGCTGGTCGCCCTGATGGCGCCCCGGCCGGTGCTCCTGCAAACCGGGGACAAGGATTTCTGGTCGGATCCGAAGGGAGAGTTTCTGGCCGCGGTGGCGGCTGGTCCGGTGTACAAATTGCTGGGGAAACAGGGACTGGATACGGATCAGATGCCGGCGGCCGGGAGTGGGATCTTCCACACGATTGGCTACTACATGCACGATGGGGGGCACGGGACAATTCCATCGGATTGGGATCAGTCCATGAAATTCTTGGAGATGCACTTGGGGACGGCGCGGTGAATCGGCGGATCGGTCGGGTACACTCACTTCTATGACTCCCTCACGGCGCGAGGCGCTGATTGGAATGGCTACCGCGGCTCTTGTTGAAGGCGCCGCGGAGGACTCGATTTGTTTTCTGAGCGCGGTTGAGATGGCGCGGTTGATCCGGGCGAAGAAGCTGTCGGCGCGTGAGGCGCTGGCGGCGCACCTGAAGCAGATCGAACGGGTGAACCCGAAGGTGAACGCCATCGTGACTCTGGTGCCGGAAATGGCCGCTGAAGCGGCGGCGAAAGCCGATGAGATGCAGACGAGGAAGGAAACGCTGGGGCCGCTGCATGGGCTGCCGGTGGCGCATAAGGACCTGGTCGAAACGCGCGGCATCCGCACGACGTTCGGGTCACTGCTCTATAAAGACTACATCCCTAAAGAAGACAATCTGATCGTCACGCGGCTGCGGCGCGCGGGCGCGATCACCATCGGCAAAACCAACGTACCGGAGTTCGGCGCGGGATCGCAGACGTTCAACAAGGTCTTCGGTGCGACGCATAATCCTTACGATTTGACGAAGACGTGCGGCGGATCCTCAGGCGGCGCGGCGGTGGCGCTGGCTTGCGGAATGGTGCCGGTTGCCGACGGCTCCGATACAGGAGGGTCGCTGCGCAATCCCGCGGCTTTCTGCAATGTGGTTGGTTTCCGTCCGTCGATCGGCCGAGTGCCATACCCGGGCGCGGCTTTCGCTTGGTCGACGCTGAGCACCTCGGGATGCCTGGGGCGTTCGGTGGCCGACCTGGCGTTAGGGTTGAGCGCGATCGCGGGCCCGGATCCCCGCGCTCCGCTGTCCATCGATGAGCCAGGAGAGCGCTTCGCCCGTCCGCTGGACCGCAACTTCAAGGGCGTGCGCGTAGCGTGGTTCAAAGACCTCGGCGGCGTGCCCTTCGACCCGCGCGTGCGGGCGGTGGTGGACGCGCATCGACGGACCTTCGAATCGCTGGGGTGCATCGTGGAACAGGCGGAGCCGGATTTCGCGCCGGCTGAAATTTCCTTTCGCATGCTGCGCGCGTGGAATAGCGCGACTGGTCACGCCGCGCTGTTTCGCGAGCATCCGGATGCGTTCAAGGACACGCTCAGGCACGAGATTGAAGAAGGGCTGCGGTTGACCGGCGTGGATCTGGCGCGCGCCGAGACCGCCAACGGAGAGATGTGGCGGCGTTTTCAGGCGTTTCTGGAAAAATATGAGTACTTCGTGCTGCCGACTACGCAGCTGCCTCCGTTTGATATCAACACGCCTTACCCGACTGAGATCGCGGGCGTGAAGTTCGATAGTTACATCGACTGGATGAAGTCCTGCTGGTATATTTCGGCGACGGGGAATCCGGCGGCGTCGGTGCCGGGCGGATTCACGCCGGAGGGTCTTCCGGTGGGCTTGCAGATCGTGGGGCGCAACAAGCAAGACTTTAGCGTCTTGCAAATGGCGCATGCGTTCGAAGGGGCGACGGGGTTTGGGAAGAAGCGTCCGGCGGTTGCTTAGATCTCGCGCCACATCGATCGCTCCCTGTGGTCGCGGCTCGGTAAGCGTCAACGGGACAGGGCGTTTTGCAGAAGCAGGGCAATGGATTCGGTTAGCGCCCGGGGATAGCCGGTGCGCACCATGGCAAGCGCCTGGCGCCGGACGAGGGCGTGGCCGGTGACGCGCATGACGTGGAAAAACCGGTTGGAGCCGCGGAGCGCGAAGCCGGGCAGGATCGAATAGGCGAAGCCGGATTCGACCAGGCTCTTGATGGCCTCGGTATCGTCGGCTTCCATGATCACGCGAGGAGAGATTCCGGCGCGGCGGAAAAACTGATCGATGATCGAGCGCATGTTGCTGCGTTTGGGATAGAGCACAAAAGACGCTTTGGCCAGTTCGTCCAGTTGGACGCTGCCGATGCGGCTACCGGGGACGCGCACCTGAGAGGGGCGCAGCACCAGAAGGTCCTCTTCGAAGAGGGGCAAAATCCTGAGCTGATCGTTGCTGACGGGCAGGGAAATAAGGCCGAGGTCGAACTGGCGGGAGAGCAAGCCGGCGACGATTTCCTCCGTCTGGCTGACGGTGACTTGAATTTCAGTGTGGGGATATTTCTCATTGAGCAACCGGAGAGGCCGGGCGAGGCGGTGAATCAGGGTAGTGGCTCCGGTGGCGAAACGGAAGGGGCGATGATCGCGATCAGGGTCGTTTTCAAACTCCTGCTCAATCTGGCGGACTTGTCTGAGGACGCCGCGGGCGTGCTCCGCCAGGCGATGAGCATCGGGGGTGGGCTGGAGGCGCTTGCCCGCGCGGACGAACAATTGGGTGCGTAGTTCGTCGGCCAGGTTTCGAAGTTGCAAGCTGACGGCGCCCGGCGTGATGTACATTTTCTGAGCGGCCAGCGTGACGCTGGTGGTGTCCATGACGGCGAGGAAAAGCTCCAGTTGGCGAAGGTCCATGGCGCGGGCGCCTAAAACCCAATCGTTGAGTTTTACTAAATATACCATTCAGATATTTGTTTTTGACAGTTCGGTGAAAGGGTCGTATCTTTCTGGTGAGCATGGTCGAACGCTTCGAGCAGGTTTCGAGCAGCAGGCAGCCGGGCGGAGTGCTGGTGCTGCACAAGACGCTCGATATCCTCGAATCGATCAAGGAAAAGCCCGGCGGCGTGAAGCTCTGCGATCTGGCGCGCGCCGTGGATATGCCGAAAGCCACGGTATATCGCATCCTCGCCACGCTCGAATCGCGCGGGTTTCTCGAGCGCGTGGAGGATGGCGGCTATCGCATGGCCCGAGGGCTTTTTGATCCGCAGCCGCTTCCCAGCGAGCAGATGCTCAATCGCGCGGCGCGACCCCGGATGGAGGACCTCGCGAAGTTCACGCGGGAGACGGTAAATCTTGGTATTCTCGACGGCGGCGAGGTGGTGGTGACCGACACGGTCGGCGTCGCGTCGAAGGCAGGAAATCGGCGCTATCTGCACACCACGGCCATCGGGAAGGTGTTGCTGGCGGCGCTGCCTGAAAAAGAAGCCCTGCGCCTCCTGAGGGTGAAGGGCCTTCCGCGCCTTACGCCATACTCCATCGTGAGCCAGATCGACCTGATGCAGGAGCTCGAACGAGTGCGCCGGCAAGGCTACGCGATCGACAATCAGGAAAATGAATTGGAAGGACGTTGCATCGGAACGCCCGTGGTTGGCGCGGATGGGCGCGTGGTGGCGGCGCTGAGCGTCTCCGGTCCGGTGTTGCGAATGGATCTGAATCGCGCGCGCTCGCTCGCGGGGAAGTTGAAGCTGACCTGCAACGCGATCTCCGTCGCGGCGCGCTGTTAAGCCAGCCCGAAATTCATCTCCGCCGGCATCTGATAGCCAACGTCCTTGACGAGCAGCACAACCCTCCCGCGCTCCTTGACGTACCGGTTCAGCAGGAGTCGTTTGGACTCATCCTCCGGAACAATGCATCCATCGCTGCCCTTCGGCCCCCGCCCGTGAATCAGGAAACCGTCGCGATGCTGGCGGTGCTTCTTACCGAAATGGGGCGAGTTCGCGATAGCGTCGCTCCACATGTCCAGTTTGATGCATTCGCCAAATCCCTGTTTATGCGCGACGTAACGGCAGGTGTAATGACCTTCGGGAAGGGGGCCCCCGCGCTGTACGTATTTGCCATGATTCGTGATTTCACGAGTACTTGAGAAATAACTGGAGAGAGCGCCTGCCTGACTGTACAAGTACCGCGTGGCGTCCTTAGCTGTTTTGGGTTTGGCGCCGCGGCTGCCGCCCGAAAACGCCTTCATGGTAAAGGACGGATGCGGCGCGATGTTCACCTCCAGGATTTCCAAAGCAGCACGGTAAACGAGTCCCGCACTTGGAGACTTCAGCGCATGTGGGTCGCGGTTGATCGACACAACGTTTCGTCACATCTTATCGAACTTGGTTCCGTCGTCGGCGATGTCGGGCGGATCGGGGGCCTTCGGATTCGAGGGCGAATCGGGGCTCGAGCCACTGCCTTGGCCGGCCGAACCGCCGCTGTTGATCAGGACGATGGTTCCCTGAATGACGACACCGGCGGGATTAATATCGATGAAACCGCCTGGTCCGATCAGAGTCAGCTCCACGCCAGCTTCGATCACGACCTTCATGCCGGATTTCAAATGAATCTCCTGGCCGGCCTGGTGCGCGAACTTGGTGCCGCTGGTTTGTTCCG
>JBEKOZ010000035.1:0-14887 GCA_049521275.1 Bryobacteraceae bacterium
GTACTCCCACTCGCCTTCACCGGGGCGCCCCCGCCTGCTTGGATCACGATTCTCTGCAGCGCCGGCTGCTGGCCCGCGCTCACTGCCACCGCCCCCGCGCGCGCCTCCGCGTGCCAGAATTTCCTCATCCGTTGGGGAAGGCTGCGCGTCCGCCCGCGTGTGCAGCGTGAGTGGAGCCGGGTCAAACATCAGCAGCGCCTTGCCCTTCAGCTTGCCATGGTATTTGGCGAAATCTGCTTTCGAGTGGATGGGCGCCCACACCGGCTCGACCGTGATCGGGCCGTTCGTCCCAGGCGTCCATGCCAGCGGGAACCCGGTAAACGCAGCATAGACCGGAGTCTCCATCGCGGCGTAGAAATGCTTGATCTGCCACCCATAGCCGAAGGGCCACTTTTCCAGGTGGACGTTCTTAAGTCCCCACTCCTGCATCTGCTTCATAGCCCATTCGGCGGCGAGCTTGTGATTGCGGCTGTTGGTGACGCGCGGACCATACACCTCGGACATCCAGAAAAGGTTTTCCATCACTTGCGAGTGCTGGAAGGCCTCGGTCTTGATCTGGGCCAGGGCGTCCAGATCGACTTTGTCGCCTCCTGTTGCCTGCGCGAAGGAAGCCGGGGTGAGTGAGAGGATGAGGAAGAGGGCCGTGACGATCGCGGCAGCCTGCCTGAAGCGGAGTAGATTCATGGAGATTCTCACTTTCTCCGGTACTTGACGTCCCGTATACGGCGTTCGAGGGAGCGTGCCCGGATTACGAACAACAAGTCATTTTCGCACGCTAATGGCCCAGAAGTCGCTATAGGAGTTCACGCGCTCATAACGGCGCGGCGTTTACCGTTGCCACTGGGTGAATCGTCGGCGACTCGGAGAGAGCGGCTTCCCGCGGTAGGGAACAAAGAGTCGGCTTGTGTCCCGGGGACTCCGGGTCTTCAGCGCATGCCCCTATCTAAGAAAAGCCGGATGTCAAGGATTATCGCCGCGACATGGTGGAGCTAACGCTCCGCGTCTTTGCGAACGAACGAATACGTTATGACTGGCGCGTGTGAAGGAACGGGCCATCTATTGCGGCGCGGAACGGTGGTAATTTGGAAAAGCCGGACGGCGGAGCTTCGGTGGTGGATTTTTCTTCAGCTCTTCCAGGACCACTTCCACCGCTTTTTCCAGTTGCGGATCGCGGCCTTTGCGAACCAGCGCCGGGTCTTGCTCCACTTCCACATCGGGAGGGACGCCGATGTTTTCCACTTCCCACTCGCCCGATAACGGATTGTAGATGCCGGAACTGGGCGCGCCGAGGAACCCGCCATCCATGAGTCCCGGACCACCGGCCATCCCGACCAGTCCGCCCCAGGTGCGCGTTCCAATCAATTTACCCACGCCGGCGCGTTTGAAATACCACGGCATGGCGTCGCCGCCTGAGCCTGCCCGCTCGTTAATGATCATCGCCTTCGGTCCGAAAATCCCCTGCGGTTGCACCAGAGGTGTTCCCACACGATTCGACGCGGCGCTCAGCGGCTTCCGGTTGAGGATCTCAGCGATGTCGGTAGCCAGCAGACCGCCGCCGTTGAAGCGCTCGTCGACAATGGCGGCTTCCTTACCGATCTGCGCGTAGAAGTAGCGATTGAACGCCGTCAATCCTCCATTTGCGGTATCCGGCATGTAAATATAAGCGACTTTGCCGGCGGTCATCTGGCCGACTTTGCGCCGGTTATCCTCGATCCACGCCAGGTTCCGCAGCCGGCTCTCATCCGGCACGGGAACCACCGTCACTTCGCGCGCGCCCGCGCCGGTTGCATCCGGCCCCACGCGCAGGATCACGGATTTGCCGGCGAGTTGTTCGAAGAAGCTGTACACATTATCCGGCGGCCGCACCTCCTGTCCGTTCACTGCGAGAAGATAATCCCCCGCTTTCACGTTCACTCCGGGTTGGGTGAGCGGTGCGCGGAGCTGCGGATTCCAGTTCTCGCCGCTATACACGCGAGCGAACCGGTAGCGCCCATTGGCGACTTCGTAGTCTGCTCCCAGCAAACCTGTCTGGACGCGCTTCACTTCCGGCAGATCTCCGCCGCCGGTTCCCATGTGGCTAACCACCAGGTTGCCGAGCATCTCCTGGAACAAATAGGTCAGATCACTCCGGGAGGCGACGTTGCGCAGGTACGGCTCGTATTTCTTCTCCGCCGCCTTCAAGTCCAGACCGTGGGCGTTGCGGTCGTAAAACCAGTCGCGCTCGGTTCGCCATGCTTCACGGTACATCTGCCGCCATTCCTGGACCGGATCGACGCGCACTTCGATCGTGGCGGTTTTTAACGGCGTCGGCGCGGGTCCCCCCGCCGGCGGGGAAGCCGCGGCGGGTCCCGTTGCAATGGGCCGCAGCGGCGCGATGATCCAGTTGTCTCCCTGCCGGTACAGCGCCTTCTCGCCGCCAAACGACATCTGGAAATCTCTGACCCCCGCGAGTGCCACGTCGCTCTTCCGCGCCTTGAGATCGTAACGGTGGATCGTCATTCCCTGGGGTTCATCCGCGCCTTCTCCCGCCTGCGGAAACTCCAACGCGAGCAGCGTCCCCGCCTTGCCCACCTGTAGCCCCGCGTAACGGCGCGGCGGCATCGGAACGGATAGGATGCGCTGATCGATCGCGTCCAGGTCGATCGCGACGGACTTTGGTTTTACGGGATCTTGTTTTGCCGGCTCTGTTTTCGGTTCGTCGGGCTTCTTCTCGTCGGCAGCCTTTTCTTCGTCGCTCTCCGGCGCGAACGGCGACGTCTGCGTCTTGTCCAGAACCGCCAGATAAATCGAACTGCTGGAGGTGCGCCCCACGGCGTGAATATCCAGTCCCAGGCTTTCACCAGAGTTCGTGCTCGCGGTGAAGTAGAGATATTTTCCGTCCCTGTCGAACACCGGATTCTCCGCGTCGCTCATTCCGTCGGTTACCTGCGTGGCCTTTTCGCCGTCGAGCGAAAACAAATGAATCGCGCTCAACTCGTTCGCCAACACTTTCGAATAGGCGAGCCATTTGCTGTCCGGCGACCACGCGCCCGCGATGTCTCCGCTGCGCATCTGATACGTGTCCTGATCCACCTCGACCTGCTTTTTCGTGTCCAGATCCACGTACCATAGCCTCTGGAAGCTGTCGATCAATGCGATTTTCTTGCTGTCGGGCGAAAAGCGCGGAGAACCGTAGAAGCCGGATTTCAATTCGATCTTGGTGGCCTCTCTCTCGCCGTTTTGATCCCGGACATGCAGCGCGTACTCGCCCGATTCGTCCGAGAGGTAGGCAATGCTCTTCCCGTCCGGCGACCATTGCGGTTCGCGTTCCATCACCCCCGGCGTGTTGGTCAGATTACGCGGATCGCCTTTTTCTGCCGGAACCGTTATGATTTCGCCGCGCGCCGCAAACACCGCCCGAGCTCCGTTCGGCGACACCGCGGGGCTCCCCAGCATTCGCGCAACACTAACAAATTTGGGCCTTAGCCCAGGAAAATCGCCCTGCACTTGAATCGGAACAGATTTCGATTTACCCGTCTTGAGGTCGTAGATGAAAATCCCGCCGAACTGCTCGTACACGATCGCGTCGGGTCCCAGCGAAGCGGACTTCACGTCCAGACCACTGTTTGCCACCGCTTCGCGCACCCCTTGCGTCTTCGGATCGTAGGAGTACAGCGTGACCGGGCCGTTGCGATCCGAAAGGAAATAGACGCGCTCTCCCGCCCACATCGGATTAAAGTCGTTGGAATTCGTGCGTGGCACCTTGGTGACGCTGCTGTCGGAGAGGCGTGCGAGCCAGATGCGCGTGGTCTGCCCGCCACGGTATCCCTTCCACATCGTGAACGCCTTGCCGATCGGTTCATAGGCGATCGATTGCCCGTCGGGAGACATCGAGGCCTCGTAACCCGAAGGGAACGGCAGCTTCTCTTCTACTCCCCCCTCCACCGGCACGGTGAACATTTCGTTAAAACGCGAATATGACGTGCGCGGCGAGCTGAAGATGATTCGCTTACCGTCGGGCGTCCAGCCCAGAACCCGATCGGGCGCCGGGTGCCATGTTAATCTTTTCGGCACGCCGCCCGTCGCCGGCATGACAAAGACGTCCACGTTACCGTCGTACTCGCCAGTGAAGGCGACCAGCTTGCCGTCGGGGGAAAATGCAGGGTCGGTCTCCGTACCCGTGCCGCTGGTAAGGCGCACCGCTTCGCCGCCTTCTCGCGGAACGCTCCACAGATCGCCCGCGTAGGCGAAAACGATATGGGTTTTACTTATTGTGGGTTTTTGCAGCAGCAGCGGCTCATTGGCCGCCGCAGCCACCGCGGACAAAGCGAAGATGGTGATAATCAAACGCATAGATCCTCTTTTCTTTTTGTGCACTCAGGATACACGAACCCGCTCCGAAACAGCACAATCACACCCCAGGCGAGTCAGATTTCGTTCGGCGCGCCGCGATCCCGGTGATCTGCTAGATTGACCCCATGACTCGCGGATGGCTCATTCCTGTTCGGGCGATGACGCTGGAATCCTCGCAAGGGCGCGATCATGAACGCCGCACAGCGTTGGATGGGATTGATCATAAGGCGCTCCGTGACTCGCTCCCATAGCCTCAAGGATATTTTTTGCGAGCGACGTCGCAACTGGCTTCCGCGAATCGCCCTATGAGACGATTCGGGCTCAGGGCGGAACCCTTTCGCTGTGGCGGGAGTCATGTAAACATGGTTTCCATGCGGATGATGCTGGCCATCGGCCTAATGTTTGCGGCGCTCCTTCCTGGGCAGGAAAAGAGGCTGACGTTCGAGGTGGCTTCGATCAAACCGACCAAACCGGGAGGGCGCGGTGGAGGGATGAGAGTGATGCCCGGAGGCCAGGAGTTTGTCACAGAGGGCGTTTCCCTAAGGTTCATGATCGGTTTTATGTATTGGGTGCCATTGCGCCAGGTCACGGGCGGCCCGGCTTGGCTCGACACCGACCAATGGGACATCGCCGCGAAGGCGGACCGCCCCCACGACCTGGACGACCTCCGCGAGATGTTTCGCAATATGCTGGCGGATGAGTTCAAGCTCAAACTGCGGAAGGACGTCAAGGAGGGTCCGGTCTACGCTCTGATGGTGGATAAATCGGGATTGAAAATGAAGCTCAACGACGCCCCCTGGGATTTTGAAGTTTCCGTCAAGCCCGGCCCGGGCGGGGTCACGATCGGGAAAAGGGTTTCCATCCAGCGCCTCTGTTACCAGCTGGAACAGATCCTTCAGAGAGACGAAAGACCGGTGATCGACAGGACTGGGCTTCCCGGGTACTACGATTTCACGTTGGCGTTTCTGCCGGAGAAGTTACCGCCGGGCTTTAACCTAGACAATCTGCCGGAGGCGATGCGGGATCGCCCGTCGATTTTCGACGCGTTGAAGCAGCAGCTTGGTTTGAAACTGGAGGCTCAAAAGGGCCCGGTGGACTATTACAGCGTCGATCACGTGGAGAAGCCGGCGGGGAATTAAAAACGGTTCGGCCGCGTCGGGCTGGTGCAAAGCCGAGCGTTCAGCTGCCCTGCGGCCTTCGGATTGGTCAAGACCCAAGAAGTAATCATGGCGCCGGACTATCGAAATGCTCTGGGCACTAGATTAGCTCTGGGCGCTTGAGAACACATTCTGCACAAAATCGGCCCGCCGGCGTCTAGCTATCCATGGTGGCAGACATTCGTTACGCTGTTCGTGGCTTTTACCGCTCGCCTGAATTTGCCATCGCGGCGGTTCTCTCGCTCGCACTCGGCATCGGAGCCAATACCGCGATCTTCAGTTTGATCAATGCGATCCTTCTACGGACGCTTCCGGTTCGCGATTCCGATCGGCTGGTCATTTTCACACTCAAGACGCCCACGCCGGCGCGCTTCGGGGAGACCAACATCAGTCAAGCGATCTATGGCCAGATCCGCGATAAGAATTCCGCGCTGGAGGCATTCGCGGCTATCACGGGATCTTTCGTGGCACTTTCTGACGGCGAAGACTCGGAGCGCGTCGACGGCTCGGCGGTTTCGGTTAACTTCTTCCAGACGCTGGGTCTGAACGCGATGATTGGACGCGTACCGACGCCCGAAGATGGCGATCAGGTCTGCGTCATTAGCTACCCTTTGTGGCTGCGACGATTTCACGGCGACACTAGCATCATCGGCCGAAAGATACTGATTGATGGCAAGCCCCTCACCGTGATCGGCGTCACGCCAAGGAAATTCCTGAGTATTTACCAGGGCTATCAAACAGACGTCAGTTACCCGCTTGCGATGGCTGGTTCTCGCCTCGGCGTCCAAGCATTCGGAAGGCTTAAATCGGGCGTCACCCTCGCGCAGGCACAAGCGGAACTCGACGCACTCTATCATCGGATCCAAACTCGACCGGCGGACGTCACCAAGCTGGCGGATACCAGAGTCGTTCTCCGTCAGGGGAGTCATGGCTTTTCCCAGTTGCGCAGCCAATACGGAAAGCCGCTAATGACGCTGATGGCAATCGTCGGACTGGTGTTGCTGATTGCCTGTGCGAATATCGCGAATCTTCTGATGGCGCGCACATCGGGGCGAGCGAAGGAGATCGCCGTACGACTGGCTTTGGGAGCGGGTCGGGGCCGACTCGTTCGGCATATCGTCGTTGAGACGATGGTCCTGACAACGTTTGGAGCGGCGCTCGGCATGGTGTTCGCTTACTGGACAGATCGTGCGCTCGCTGCCCTGGCGCCGCCGCAGCCGGGAGGAAGCGCCCTGATCGTCGACGTTAATCCGGATTGGCGGGTATTCCTGTTCACCTTGGGAGTCGCATTTGTCGTCAGCCTACTGAGTGCGAGCGTGCCGGCCATTCAGGCGACGCGTCCGGATTTGGCTCCAGCACTGAAGGGTGAGGCCGGCGTGCGCGCACCTGGAAGGCTTTCCCTGACGAATGCCCTGGTAGTGACGCAAGTCGCGGTGTCTCTGGTATTGCTGATCGGCGCCGGCCTGTTTTTGCGCAGCCTGCACAATCTCCGGTTGATCGACCCCGGCTTCAACCCGGAACACTTGATTGTTCTGACGATCGATGCGCAACGCAGCGGATATCCGCCGGCCAAGCGTCAACGACTGTTCGATGACGTCGTTGAACGGGCACGAAGGTTGCCCGGAGTGGTCAGCGTCAGTCCGGGCGTAATCAGTCCTCTTTCCGGAGACTTCATGATGGGCGGGATTCGAGTGCCGGGATATATCCCGCAGCCCAACGAGTCTGACGAAATCGCATTGACGTTTGTCGGCCCCGATTATTTCAAGACCCTGGGCACGCCATTGGTTGGCGGGAGGGTATTCAGCGATCAGGACGACGCGGCCAACAGGTTAGCCATCGTCAATGAAAAAACTGCCGCCCACTTCTGGCCTTCTGAGAGCGCGATTGGCAAGCACGTCAAGATCGGCATCGGCAGTGTGGATGGCGACTGCGAAATCGTAGGCGTGGTGAAGGACGAAAAAACTGACTCCCTCCGTGAAACCCCACAGGCAATCGTATATCTTCCGTTTCGGTTGAGTTTCCTCCCGTTCATGGCCCTGCACGTGCGCTCCGCGGGTTCCACGGCACCTGCTATCTCCGCATTAATGAGGGAGGTGCGCTCGCTCGATCGGAACGTGCTCGTGCGCGATGTGACAACGATGGCGGAGCAAATTGACCGGTCAATCGCGCTTGACCGTTTGATGGCCTCACTGACGGCGCTGTTCGGGCTCTTGGCGGTGGTGCTCGCCGCAATCGGCTTGTACGGCGTAATGGCGTTCACGGTTGCCGCGCGGACACGCGAAATCGGGATTCGGATGGCCCTCGGAGCCGGTCGGGCACGAGTGCTGGGGCAGGTGCTCCGCGAAAGTGCTGTGCTAACGATGATGGGAATTGCGCTGGGCGTGCCAGGAGCGCTGTGGGCGTCGCGCGCGGTTGGATCGTTTCTCTATGGCTTGAGCGCAACCGATCCCTGGACGTATGCTCTGCTCGCAATGATGCTCGCCGGAATTGCGATGAGTGCTACATGGATTCCCGCGCGACGAGCTGCCAGCGTGGATCCGATGGTCGCCTTGAGGTATGAGTGAGCCGACTTTGACAAGGCGGCGCTCATTGCGATCAGCTCGTCGCTGACTGCTCCCTCTCTTAGACGGACAAAGTACAAAATCGTCCAATTCCCGGCCACGAAGTCCGCAGCCGACGCGCCTATCGCTGGGTTGTCCATGGCGTGCGGGCACGGGGTCTGCAATTGAGCGGATTTATTCGATGGATGCCACCTGTTCACGCCCCGCGGCGGTACGCGGGAGCTTGATGATCAGCAGAGCGCCTCCCTCCGAGCGATTGGAGGCAGTCACCGCTCCGCCGTGGGCACGAGCGACCGCCTCGACAAAAGCGAGACCCAGACCGTGACCGTTCGAGTTTGATCCTCTGACGCGCCGTTCGAACATTTGCAGGCTGACTTCAGAGGCGAATCCCGGCCCGTCGTCTTCAAGGATGATGGAGACTTCCTCTTCGTCGGCCCGGAGTTGAATCTCGACTGCGCGGGAAGCCGGCAGATGCTTAAGCTCGTTGTCGAGCAGATTCGCGATCATGCGGTGGATGAGCTCGGCATCGGCGGAGATCTTGACCGAGCCGCTGCTGGACAGCCGAATTTCCAAACCTTTTTCCGACATGCAGGGCTCGTACAAGCCGATCATGACTCGGAGCAGCTCATCTATGTCGATCTCGCGGCGTATGAGCCGGAGCGCGTCTGCTTTGGACTCGGCCACATCCAGCGACTTGTTCAGAAAGTCAGTCAGGCGATCCAGTTCCTCTACCGCGGACACGATCGGCTCCAACTGCTCGCTGCTGGAGTTCATGGATAGGGAAAGCTCCAGCTTGGCGCGGATTGCGGTCAGCGGGCTGCGCAGATCGTGCGCGAGGGAGTCGGTGATGGTGTGGAGTTGATGCATGGCGCTCTCGATGCGATCGAGCATATGGTTCAGCGTCAGGGCGAGCTGCGCGACTTCGTCATTCCGCCGCGTCGTCGGCACCCGGCTGCTCAAATCGGATTGACCGATTCTGGAAGCGGCTTCAGTGATTCTGCGCACGTGCCCCAAAGTCCGGCGTGTGCTGTAGAAGACGATGGCGAACCCCAGAGTTACGATCAACAACCATAAAAAAAGGAAGCGGAGGCTGAGGTTTCTCAATAGCTGCAACTCATCCCGCTCGGAGAGCCCAAGATAAATGCGGCTGCCGTCCCGCACGCGACTGGACGTGACGCGAAACGGGATGGTGAAACCATTCACCTGGAGATCTCTAGGAATATCCGGCAACATTTTGCTTTTCTGAATCGCCGCGACAGCCGCGTCCCCATTTCCAGCGCCGACCCACAACCGCAGGGATCCGTCGGCTGCGGTTTGCAGGAAAAATACAGAATCGTTGAGAGCACCCCTCGACCGGACCTTGTTCGGCACCTCCTTCGCCGCGAGTTCGGCCACTTCCCTGACTACGCGATCGTAAAGATGATTTTTCGGAGTGCGCTCCGCAACATCACCCAGAACCTCGACCTCGCCGCAAAGCCAAGCGTCGCTCCTCTGGCGAATGTCGTGGGCGACAAAACGGTGAAGAAATAAGAACACCAGCATGGTTCCGAAGGCAAACGCGACCGTGCCCCACAACGATATTCGCCAGGCGGCGCTTCGCACGATGAGCTTATTGATCATTTGCAGGCTCGTTGAGAATATAACCCACTCCTCGCAGCGTGCGAATCAGCGGACGCTGTCCAACAGCGTCCACCTTCCCGCGCAACCGGTAGATGTGAACATCCACCACATTCGTATCCGGCTGGATGCGCATTCCCCACACCTGATCCAGAATCATGGATCGGGTTACCACGCGCCCCGCATTGCGGCACAGATACTCCAACAGCACAAACTCCTGCGGGGTGAGCTGCAGGATTCGTCCGTTGCGGGAAGCCTCGCGGCGGAGCAGATCCAGTTCAAGATCGAGAATCCGCAGACGGGTGGCGTCGACTCCCGAAGAGTTCGTGCGCTTTATCAGATTACGGAGCCTTGCGAGCAGTTCCGCCAGGGCGAACGGCTTCGTCAAATAATCGTCCCCACCTTGTTCGAGACCTCGAACCCGATCGTCGACCGAGCGTCGCGCGGACAGGATCAGCACCGGAGCGCGGATCCCCAGTTGGCGCAGGCGGAGGATCAGCGTGATGCCGTCCTGGTCGGGCAACCCGAGATCGACGATCAAGGCATTGTGATCACTCCGCCTCGCAAGAAGCTCCGCTGTCCTGCCGTCGGACGCCGCTTCCACTTCAAACCCCGCGTCGGCGAGCGACTTCCTCAGAAAGGCTTGAATCTCGAGTTCATCTTCGACCAGCAGAAGTCGCATGAAAGCAGTATTATGGGCACATTTCGAAGCCACCGCAAATGACGAATCTGTCATCTGGGGTGGCTTAGTGGCATAGTACACCTTGATTTGTGGACGCTTGATCCATTCCATTTGTTTCGCAAGCCGCTCGATGAACAAATCGTCAGAAACCGAGCGAGACTGGGTGGCGTATAAAAATAGTAGCTGCTGTCGGCCTCTCAGATGTTCTTTCTACCTCCTCTGCCGGATCGCAAGTTTTGGCTGTGGACCGGGGCACTGATTTTTTGCCCGGTCTGCGCAGGCCGGATCGAGGGTCAAACAATTCCAGTGAACGCGTGTGCCGCAGTTGTGCCGCCTAAACATATCCTGGGAATCCTTCCCAATCACAACACTGCACCCTGTCTGTTCCCCTATGTGCCGATCGGCTCAAGAGACAAATTCAAAATCGCGAGCGCGGACGCGTTTGATCCCGGCGCGATCGCGCTTGCGGCGCTGACAGGAGGCGGCGCGCAATTATTCAACTCCAATCGCCAGTTTGGACAAGAATTGTCGGGGTACGGCCGCTATTTCGGCGCCGCCTACGCGAATCATGTGATCGGCGACTTCCTGACGGAGGGCGCGTATCCATCGTTGCTGCATCAGGATCCGAGATACTTTCGAAAGGGCAGCGGATCCACGGGCTCGCGCCTGGGGTATGCCATCAGCCGGGTGTTCTGGACACAAAAGGACGCGGGAGGAACGGCGTTCAATTATTCCAGAATGCTGGGGACCTCCAGCACCGTGGCGATTTCGAGCTTATATTACGCCCAGCACCGGGACGCGGAAAGCTCCACCGTCGGTTTCAGCACTCAGCTGGGAGCGGCCATGGCGGCCAACGTCCTCAAGGAATTTTGGCCGGATCTGTCGCGAAGGTTTTCGAGAAAGCATTCGGCGGACCGCTAAACGGGGTCAGTTAAATGAACAAATCGTCAGGAACGCGGCGAGTTTTCTGCCGTACAATACATTAGTTCTGACGCTGTTCACGCGGCGATACGATCAATCGAAATGTTTTCGCCCATCCATTGGAATGCATTAAACACAAGGCGCTTCGCCTCGGGGATGCTGATGCTTTACTTCCTCTCGGCCACAGGGCACGCGCAGGGCGTTGGCGGCGTGTCCGGCACCGTCACAGACCCATCGGGAACGGTCGCTGGCAATGTCAAAATCTCCGTCAAGAATGTGGCCACCGGGCAAACGACAGAGACGCAAACCAATGCGGCCGGAGCGTATAGCATGTCGGGACTCCTGCCGGGCGAGTACGAGGTTTCCGCTTCGACGGAAGGGTTCAGCAAGGTGGCCAACGTGACGCTCACGGCGGGAATCACACAAAAAATGGACTTGGCTTTGGCCGCGGCACTGCCAACGTTGGGCGATTTGGGCTTTCCTGCTGATCAGTCCCAGGGAAATGCTAAAGATCAGGCACGGCTCGACAAGCGGGCGCACATGCTCAAGATGCATCAACGCTTCGGCTTGATCACGCTGGCTCCTTTGATCGCCACGATCGCCAGTTCCGGCTTTGCCGGCGGCAAGCATAGCACCGCGCTGGGCCGCGATGTGCATGCCGGCCTGGGTTCGCTCACCGTGGATATGTATTCCATGACGGCGTATTTCGCCATCCGCGCCCCGACCATACCGGGAACCCCCACTCGCGGCGCCATCCGCCTGCACAAAGCCCTGGCCTGGATTCACGGCCCGGGAATGATCATGACCCCGATTCTCGGGGAAATGGCTTTCAGTCAGGAGGATCACGGCGAAAAGGTTCATGGAATCGCCAAGGCGCATTCCATTGTGGCCACGACGACGTACATTGCGCTGGGCCTCGCAGTGGTGGCCGTGACGATTAGATTTTAGGCGGGCTTATGAACAAGACAATGCTGCTGGCCATCCTGGTGCTGCCGCTCAAGACCGCCCTCGCACAAGCGGATCACCAGTGGGTGCTTGCGCAATCCACGCTCACCTATCATGTGTCTCACCCGCTGCATCAGACCGAGGGCGTCAGTCATGCGGCGCGAGGCAAGGGCGTTTGTCATGCCGGACAATGCGACTTGTTGATCGCGGTGCCGGTTAAGTCATTTGATTCGGGGGACAGTAACCGCGATCTTCATATGCTGCAAGTAACGCGCGGCGGCCAATTCCCGATGGTCACCGTGCGCACCCGATTACCCGAAACAGCGGCCGGATCGGCAACCATCCAGGCCGATCTGGAGATTCAGTTCGCCGGCCAGACTGTCCAGTACAAGCAAGTTCCATTCCAACTGACGCCGCTAGGAAGCGATATCAAAATATCGGGAACAATTCCGGCCACGATGTCCGATTTCAAGATAGACCCGCCCTCACTGCTGGCGCTCCCGGTTAAGAACGAAATGCCGGTGCGCGTGGACATGACCTGGCATCCGCAGTGAGCCGTCAGTGAGTTCTCTGCATCGACGCGCGGAGCTTTTTGGGTAAGATTGTGTTTTCGCCGCTGCAGGACGTGGGCAGTTGGCTTCCAAAAAGGCCTTCATGATTCTTGTTGCAGTCGAAGTAATGAAATGTTCAAGGCTAGTGCTGCTGCTCCTCCTCATGCTCGCCGCTTCAACCCTGTGGGCACAAGGGCCTCCGTTTCAAACCGACGATCCCGTTCCGGTCGACCTGCATCACTACGAGTTCTATATCTTCGGCAGCGCCGACGGCACGCCGGCGGAATTCGACTCGACCGGGCCCGCCTTCGAGTTCAACTGGGGCGCTATTCCCAGGGTGCAACTGCACGCCATACTTCCGATGGGTGGCGTCTTCCCGTCGAACAATCCCATTTACCTGCCTGGCGGAACGGGACCGCGCGCCTTCGGGCTCACCGACATGGAGTTGGGCGCCAAGATCGCCATGATCAAAGAAGCGAAGTACACTCCCCAGATCGGCACCTTTACTATGTTTGAAATCCCGACCGGGAACTACGACAGGGGACTTGGTGTGGGAAAGGTTTGGTACAAAGTTCCGCTGTGGCTGCAAAAGAATATCGGACACTGGCTCCTAGACGGCGGCGGGGGCGAAACGATCGTCCCGCAAACCCAGTACCGCAACTTCCCCTATGGCTCGTTCCTGCTGAAATATACCTTCGGCGAGCGGCTGGAGTTGGGAGTCGAGGTCGTCGCCCATGGGCGCGAGGGCTACGCGACACCGCAGACCCAAGCTTCGACGATGATCGACCTGGGCGGCTACTATCATTTCAAACACCACCCAGGCGAGCAGTTCTTGTTTTGCTACGGTCACTCTGTAGCCGGCCAGACGGAAACCTACGCCTATATCGGCATGTACTGGACATGGGGAAAAGACCAGAAGAAACCCGACCCGGACACCACCTGGTTACGAGGGCCGACGAACGTAATGGGATTTTAATGGCTTGCGGCTGGCTTCACGGCTGCTTCGTTAAGGGAGGGCGTAGCAAATGGAAATCACGGTGCGCGGACTTTGGACCCTGATACACGGCATGGGATTTGGCGCGCTCTATCTGCTGGCCTGCTCCGGTGCGCTGGTGGAGCTGTATCGCTTCACCACCTCATCCGCTCCATCCGAATTCACAACTGGCCAGGAGCGGTTCCTGAAGTATTACCTGATCACGATGGTTGTTCTGGCATGGGCTTCCGTGCTCATTGGAGCTTACGTTATCTACCCGTGGTACCGCGCGGCGCCGCCGCCGGGAACAGCCGATCTCTCGATGTTTCCGCAACGGCTGCTGATGTCGAGTCCTACCACCATCGGCTGGCACTCGCTGGGGATGGAGTGGAAGGAGCACGTCGCCTGGTTCGCCCCGATCTCGATCACCACGGTCGCGTTCGTTTTCATCAAGTATGGTCGGGACCTCAGGAATCATCGACAACTTCGCGCCACGGTGCTCTGTTTTGCGGCGGCTTCGTTTGTTGCTGCGGGCATCGCGGGCTTCTTCGGCGCGATGATCACCAAGGATGCGCCGGTTCACGGGGGGCACGCGATTCAAGTGAGCCTAGGAGAAGAAAAATGAATACTTCAAATCTTGACGCTCCTTCCACAACGCCGACCCTCACGAATGGTTCCGGCGCGGCCGCCATTTTTGCGGCTGGTGTCGGAGCCTTTGCTTTGGCGGTACTTGCCAGCGCCGGGGATAAGTCGGCTCATGTCGCAAGCAGTCTTATTTTCTATAAACCGACCGGGCCGCTTTCAGGCGTAACCACGGCGGCCATCTTAATCTGGCTCTTCACCTGGGGGGTTTTGGAATGGCGCTGGCGCAACAGGACGCTCCCCGCAGGGCCTATCAGTGCCGCTGCGCTGATCTTGTTAGGTTTGAGCTTCTTGCTGACATTCCCACCTATCGCTGACCTTCTTTGAAAGAACGTGGAACCTCTCCTTTTGTTTCATTAAACGATTAAAGTTGTGTTAGCGTCTAACATCCTCGCGATCGTCGGGCATAAGGCCTCCCGGAAGTTTCGCTCATTCGTCGGATACGCTCGTCAGGAGCGTGTCGGGGTTGTTGTGCTGTCCAATGCGTCTACCACATTGCTCGCACC
>JBEKOZ010000036.1:0-14728 GCA_049521275.1 Bryobacteraceae bacterium
TGCGAACCAAGCTGCGCCACCCACTTTACATTCTTGCCGGTTTTCACATCCCAGGTGGTCAGGATATGCTGCGAGGAAACCATGTTGCGGTCCGGCGTTCCTCCCCACATGGGCCAATCACCGATACCGGGATCTGAAGCGATTAAACAAGTTACCACTGCAATTAGAATTAATAGAACGCGCATATGTCCTCTTAGTTCGCGGTCAACTTCAAGTTATCCAGATACAAGCCGAACTGCGCGACCGCGAAAATGCCTGGCGCGCCTTCTCTATTTCCAATGGGATCAAGCTTTTCGATCATCCACGCGGCCGGCTCCGGAGAGCCTTTTGCCCAAGCCTTTCCCTGCACCAGAACTTTGCCGTCGGGTTTGTTTTCAACGCGCAGTTTCAAGGTGTACCAGGCGTCGGCTTTCCATTCGAACGGAACCGCGACGCTGCGCTGAATTTCCGGCTCCCAGGGCTCGATTTTCAACTTTTGCTCGTTGCCGTAAAGAGCTAAAGTATAACGCTGCACGGTGATCCCGATGTCGCCCATCTGGCGGCGCTTCATGTTGACGCGCACATCGCCTTGCATGGTGTAATTGGACCAATCGGTGGGTCCGATAAACATGCGAATACGGCTGAATAGGGTCTCATCGGGAGCCTTTTCGAGCACTTTATCGCCGTCTAAGGACACTACTTTGAACTTTCCGGTGGTCGCATTGACCCATCCGGGCGGGACGCCTCCGTCGGGAATTTCGTCGAAGGTTTCAGTCCACGGCAGGGGGTGAACGACGCGCGCGCGCGCCTCGCCTTTGAGCGCTCCTGAAGTCGCCACGATCAAACCCTCCTGAGTGGGATCGTTCGATACGGTGTAAGCGCCGCCGGCGACCGTTCCTTTGAGGCCGGTCAGGGACCAGGCCGCGGATGGGTCTTCGCGCAGGAATCGACCTTTATCGTCGAATAAGCGCGCATGCAGCTTGATCGTCTGGCCGGGCTTCAAGACGAGTTCAGTGGGCTCGACTTGCAGATACGCGGGAGCGCCTTCGCCTTTCTCGAGCGGCTCATCGACGGCGTATCCTTTTAATGCGACGGCTTTCTTCGGGCCGATCGCGTAGACGGCGTCGCTCGAGGCGACGTAGATTCGTCCGTGCGAAACCGCGGCGCCGGCTAAAATCTGCTCGGGCGTGCCCTCGGAACTACAGCAGCTGTATTTGCTGATGGGCATCTCGACTTCGCTCAAAACCTCGGCGCGGTCCTGGTGCGGCTTCAGAATAAAAAACTTCCCGCTCTCGGTTCCGACGTAAATCTTCCCGTCGGCCAGCACTGGAGGAGCTTTCTGCACGGTCCCGAGCTGCTGCTTCCACAGCTCCTTGCCGGTCGTAACATCGAAGGCGATCATTTTCGAGCCGTTCTCGATCTGATAGACGCGGTCGCCGTCGACGATGGGCGAGGAGAAGCCGCCGAGGAAGCCTTCGGTTTTCCATTTGAAGGTTTTGATGTCGCCTTTTTGCGATCCGTCAATGGCGGCGACCATGCCCATCTCATTGGTATCGAGATTTTCGTCGCCATGCGAAATGATGACGGTGTTGCCCATGACGGCGACGCCGGTGTTGATGCCGCGTTTGGCAATGACGATGCCCCAGACCTTTTCTCCGGTCTGCGGCTTCATGGCGTAGACGCCTCCGTCGCCGATGCCGCAGATCAGCAGGCGCTGGCCGGCGATGGTCGCGATCATGGGCGCGCCGTACGCGGTGTCATAAGGACGGCCGCCGGGAGTGGCGACCCACACGATTTCGCCGGTCCTTTTATTCATGGCGATGAAACGGTGCGAGCGGTTGGACATGGTGCCCCAGGACGAAATCGGGGAGCTGACGATGACCAAATCGCCATCGATCAAGGGAGACATGGTGCGTCCGCCGTGCGTGGTGAAGGCGCCGAACTCCTCGCCCACGGAACGGTCCCATATTTTTTTGCCGTCTTTCGAAAGAGCGACTACCGTGGCGCCGACGCCGAAGGCGTAGACGTTGCCGGTTTCAGGATCGACCGCGGGCGAGGCCCAGCCGACGCGATGCGCGGGAGCGTCGCTCTGGAAGATATTGAATTTGTATTCCCAGAGCACTTTGCCGGTCTCGGGGTCGAGGCACATGACGCGCTCCTGCTCCTCGGCGCCGCGCCCGGCGGGATTCTGCACGTATAGATGATTTCCCAAGATCACGGGAGCGGAGCGGCCTCCATAGGGCACGCGCCACAGCAGATTTTCACCCGCGAGAGACCATTTTTCGGGCAGGTTTTTCTCCTGCGAGACGCCGTCGCGGTTGGGTCCGCGCTGGTCCGGCCAATCGCCCAGGGCGACGCGGCGCTGGGCTATTGCGGGTAGGCTCAGGAGAAGAATTACTAGGAACTTTTTGAGCATGGCGAAGTTCTCACTGTGTTTGACGGAAACCGCTTCCTGCGTTCGCGGCTCGGTAGAGCGCGCGGCTGCGATGGCGGGAGTTGTACGGACTCACAATATAGATTATGACGCTACTTGGCATTTTAACGTTAGCGATCCGGCAGTGTCATAATACTTTTAGGACGCCACCTGTCTCTTTGACATAGGCCGAAGGCGGCCCTAGGATCGAACATGGCTGATTCTCGCTACCGCCTTGTTGTCGAGGAGTTCATTAGGGAGATCTGGCTGCCTTCGTCGCTTGGGGGCGAGTTCAAAGCAAGACCTGTAGCGCTGTGTGATGGTGGCATCTTCAATTGCGACGCAGTGAGCGATGCCGGAATCCTCGCTAGCATTTGTACCAACTCCGGGAAGACATCGAGCGGGCGCAATGCCACCCCAAAGCTTATGAAGATCCGTTCCGACATTTTGTTCATGCTCCGAGCCGAAGCCAAACGCAGATTGGTGGTGGTGACGTGCGTGGATATGCACGCGCTTTGCGAGCAGCAAAAGAGGCTCGGTAGGATGCCTCGGGAGATCGAGTTTCACTTGGCGGAAATCGAAATCGAAATGAAGATTCGACTTCTCGCGGAACACGCCCGGGGTGCCGGTGAAATGGGCCATTGATCTGCGTTGCGTGGTACTTCCCACTCTCTTTTTCTTGTCCCTTTCCGAACCCACACGCGCACCAAGCCATAGCGAGGGGCTGCTGCAAATGACCGGGCCCGCGCAATTGTCAGGAGCGGCGGCGAATGCGGTCGGGCTCGACGATCCATAACTCGCCCACAGGCGATTCGCTGGTGAGCACCGCGACGAATCGCTGGAGCAACGCAGTTATCGAGTCCCTGTCCTGAGCAGATGGCCGGAGCACGACGATGCCGGAGTGATCGGCCGGCGGGTAGGTGCGAATATCCGAGAAGTCGCGGTCGAGCGTGATGAGCACGCGCCCCTCGCGTCGAGCAACTTCGACAATCACCTCATCGTTGGCTCCGAGAAGCCCCTCCTCCCGGACGGTGTGCGCATCGAAGGCGCGCTCTCGCAGCAACGCGGCAGCGTGTGCCGGCAAGTTTTCGTCGAGCTTGAAAATCACGCATGGATCTCAAGCGGCAGCGCTACGGTGCCCTCCCGAGCCAGCTCCGCCGCGTAGCCGAGCGCAGCGTCGAGATCTATCGGCTGCAAAGACGGGTAGCTTGCCAAAATCTCTTCTCGCGGAACGCCGGCAGCGAGGTTATCCAGAACCACCGACACCATGATCCGCGTCCCTCGAATGCATGCCTTCCCGTGACACACTTTGGGATCGATTGCGATTCGTTTTTTCCAGGAACTCATATCCTGATTATCTCCTACACTAATTGAATGCGCTCTAAAACCATCTATTACGGGTGGGCGAATCTTGCGATGGCCGCGCTGGCGATGGTCGCGACGCTGCCGGGGCGCACGCAGGGGCTTGGGCTGATCACCGAGCCGCTCATTGCCGATCTGCACGTCGACCGCGTGACCTACGCCACCATTAATCTGTGGGCGACGCTGATCGGCGCGGCGTTCTGCCTGCCGTGCGGGCGGCTGCTCGACCGGTATGGATCGCGCATCGTGCTCACGCTCACGGTGTTGTTTTTGGGCGCTACGGTCGTGGGCATGCGATGGATGCAGGGGTTGGCTGCGCTTTCGATCGCGATCACGCTGACGAGAGGGTTCGGGCAAAGCGCACTATCGGTGGTGAGCCTGGCGCTGGTGGGGAAATGGTTCGCGCGGAGACTAAACCTGGCGATGGGGGTTTACGCGCTGCTGGTGGGCATCGGATTCATCGCGGCGTTTCCCAGCGTGGGCGCGGCGGTGCTGAGATTCGGCTGGCGCTCGACGTGGGGCAGTGTGGGCTGGGTGCTGCTGGTGGTGGTCGCGCCGCTTTGCTGGCTGATCGTTCGGAATCAGCCGGAGGATCGCGGGCTGGAGCTGGACGGCGTCTCCGAACCCGCGCCGGCATTGACCGATTTGACCACGCGGGAAGCGCTCGGCAGTTGGGCGTTCTGGGTTTTCGCGCTGTCCAGTTCGCTGTTCGGGCTGGTTTACTCGGGCATTTCGCTGTTTAACGAATCGATTCTGGTCGAGAGGGGATTCAACGCGTCGGTTTATCACGAGGTGCTGGTGATCAGCACGATGCTGGGGTTGCTGGCGAATTTCGGAGGCGGGTGGCTGGCGACGAAGATCCCGATTCAGAGACTGTCGGGGGTCGGGATGGGCGCGCTGGCGGTTTCGCTCGTGATGCTGCCGCTGGTGCGCACGTACACGCACGTCCTTATTTATGGGGCGATCATGGGGATCGCCGGGGGCGTGGTGACGGTGGTGTTTTTCTCGGTGTGGGGGCAAGTGTTCGGGCGCGCGCACCTGGGGCGCATTCAGGGGTGCGCGCAAATGATGACGGTGTTCGCGTCGGCGGTGGGTCCGCTGCTGCTGGCGGAGACGCTGCGGTCGACGGGGTCGTACGATTTCATTTTCAATTTGCTGGCGGTTCTGACGGTGGCGCTGGGAGTGGCGGCGTGGTTCGTCAGGATGCCGAGCCGGGAGGTCCGCGCGGTGGGGGATGCACGGTGGGCTGCGGACGTTGCGTCGTGATTCGGTGTCCGGGTCCGCATGCTGACGCATGGCGGTTCAGTTGGAAGAGCTGCCAAAGGCGCTGCCGCCTTCTTCCGAGCCGTGACCAAAGGGAGCGGTTGCCCGAAAACGGCTAGGAAACCGCTCCCTGCGGTCACGGCTCGGAAGTTTCGTTGGTCCGTCGCCGCCATGCCTTCGGACACCTTTGGGGCGAGCCGGACCAGCCCGCGGCGGGCGTGCTGCGCCGTCTGGAACCGCGAAAGCCATAAGCCTGATAGAATATTTTTATCGACAGGAACCAAGTTAACGGAGTATTCTTGTTGAAATAGCACGATCCCACATTCCAAAGGAGGTGTACCCTATGCTCACCGTCGAGCAAAGTAAAGAATTAGTAGCGCGCGGGTTCTCGCGCCGGAATTTAGGCCGTCTGGCGACCATGGTCGCGGCCGGCTCCGCTTTACCGTTTTATAACGAGCCAGCGCTCGCGCAGCTTTCGATGGTCAAGGGCGGCGTTCCCGAGGACGCGGTGAAGATCGACGCGAACGAGAATCCGATGGGACCTTGCGCGGAAGCGTTGGAAGCGATTCACAAGGCGGCGTCGAACGGTGGACGATACGACTATCAGTTGACGTTCAACATGACGGAAACGCTGGCAGAGCAGGAAGGCGTGAAGTCGAGCTACGTGAGAGCATATCCGGGATCGAGCGCGCCGCTGCACCACGCGGTGCTGGCGTTCTGCTCGCCGACCAAACCTTATGTAATGGCGGATCCGGGTTACGAACAGGGAGCGGGCGCGGCGAACTTTCTCGGCGCGAAGACCATCCGTGTTCCGCTGGCGAAGGATTACGCGCACGATGTGAAGGCGATGGTGGCGGCCAGCCCCGACGCCGGCTTGATTTACATCTGCAATCCGAACAACCCGACCGGCTCGATCACCAAGAAATCGGACATCGAGTGGGCCGTGGCGAATAAGCCGAAGGGCTCCGTGATCATGATCGATGAGGCGTACTACCACCTGGCGGGCATTTCGCCGTGCACAGACCTGGTTGCCGCCGACAAGGACGTGATCGTCCTCCGTACGTTCTCGAAGATCTACGGAATGGCGGGCATCCGCGCCGGCGCGGCGATCGGCCGTCCGGATCTGCTCGAGAAGATGGGCGCTTTCATGGCGGGCGCTCTGCCGACCACCGCGATGGGGGCGGCAAACGCCAGCCTCAAGGTAAAGACCTTGATTCCGGAACGGCGGGAAAAAATCAAGATCATTCGCGAAGACACGCTGGCGTTTCTTGACAAGCACGGTTTCAAGACGGTGACTTCGGTGTCGAACAAGTTCATGGTCGATACGAAGCGGCCGGCGACAGACGTCATCACGGCGATGCGTAAGGAAAAGGTGTATATCGGCCGTCCCTGGCCGGTTTGGCCCACTTACGTCCGCGTCACGGTCGGCACGCAGGACGACATGAACAAGTTCAAGAGCGCATTCCTCAAGGTCATGGCTTAGAGGCGGGAAGCCTCTATGTTTCGAAGAGCCGGCCGCTATAGCTGGCGATTGTTCGCGGGCGACTGCTTCGGCGGTGTGATCGCTGCATTGATCGCGCTGCCGTACGGCCTCGCCATGGCGACGGCCATGGGGCTCCCGCCGATGCTGGGGGTGCTGACCTCGGTCATCACCGCGCCAATTACCGCGCTTCTCGGCCGCAACCCGCTGCTGATCGGCGGGACCAGCAGTGTCACCATTTTCTTCATCGCGGCCGCGGTCCGCCAGCAGGGGATCAGCGGCGCGGCGAAGGTGTCCATCGTCGCCGCGGTGTTCATGATGGCGTTTTGCGTCCTCCGGCTGGGGCGCTATATCTCGATGGTGCCGCACACCGTCGTCACCGGATTCTCGTGCGGCATTGGCGGGATCATGGTGATCTCCCAACTGCACCTGATTTTAGGGGTCTCGAAGCCGGTGGGCGAAAGTCCTCTCACGCAGTTGTTCGATATTCTGGGGCGCGTGCCGTCGGCGCACTGGCCGCCGATCGTGCTCGGCTGCGCGGTGATCGCCACGGCCGTGATCTCCAGCCGCTCCGCCAAACTTGTGCCGGCGCCGTTGCTGGGGGTACTGGTGGCGTATCTCCTGGTCAGAATTTTCAGGTTCCACGAAGCCGAGGTCGGGTCGCTCCCGCTGACTATGCCTCCGCTCGCGAGCTTCAACTGGGATGCGCGCGACGCCTATACCGTGCTCTCCGCCGCCTTCGGACTGGCGGTCGTTTCCTCCATCAATCTTTTGCTCACCTCGCGCGTGGTCGAACATTTCAGAGGCCGCCACCACTTCCTCAAACTGGGCGACGCGGACCGCGAACTGGGCGCGTACGGCATCGCCAACATCTGCGCCGGGCTTTTTGGAGCGCCCCTGAGCGTCGGAATTCCCGCGCGCAGCGTCGCGGCGATTCGCTGCGGCGCTACCACCCGCCTCTCGAACCTGCTGCACGCGGGATTTCTCTGCGCATTTCTGTGGTTCGGCGCGGGATTTGTCGCGCACGTGCCCTTGGCCGCGCTCGCCGGCGTCACCGCCTGGATGGGCTTCTGCCTGCTCGATTGGAGCACCTGGCGCCGTCTGCCGCGCATGCGCCTCATCGATTCGGCCGCGTTCCTGGTGACCATGCTGGGCGTCCTCGCGGTCAGCAACGCCATCTACGCGGTGGCCGCCGGATGCGCGCTCTATGCGGCGCATTATCTGTACCTGCGTTTCTTTCCCAGCCCTCACGTTCCCGCTGAAGTTCCCGCGCAAATCGCCGATTAGTATTATAGGACTGAAGGTTCCTGTGTCTCCAGTCTAGAGACGGGAGGAAATATGCGCCTTGTATGCGCGATCCTGTTGGCGATTCTGTGCGCGCCTGTCAAGGCGGCTCCGGCGGTCACTCTGGTGCTCCAGTTCGACCGCGCCTATTCGGCAAAATCGGTCGCGGCGATGGAGCGGGAAGTGGCTCTGATCGTGGGCGAATCCGGCATCCAGGTCGACTGGAAGCTGCTCGCCGACGTCCATCCCGCCGAAAGTTTTGAGAGCCTGGTGGTGGTCCGCTTCCGCGGCGCATGTCTGATGCAGCCCGCGCCGTATTTCTTGGACGAGCGCGGCTACTACGCCTTCACCTACGTCTCCGATGGCGACGTGCTTCCGTTCAGCGAAGTGGAATGCGACAAGGTCGCGAGCACGATCGCGCCCGCGATGTCCCGGTCCCAATGGCGCGAGCGCGATTCCGTCCTCGGCCGCGCCCTTGGCCGCGTGCTGGCCCACGAGCTGTATCATATGCTCGCCAAAACCCAGCGCCACGCGGGCGATGGAGTGACCCAATCGAAGCTGTCCGCGGCCCAGTTGATCGGCGACAGGCTGAGGATGAGCCCGGCCGATCTGGAAAAGCTCAAACACTAGCGGCCCGTGTCCCGGGGCGAAAAATTGGGGAAGCCCACTCTGTCCACGCGGCGTCGAACCGGAGCGGGTTTTCGCCAGGCACTGACTCCGCCTTGGGACAGAGTAGGCAGTCCCCAATTTTTCGCGCTAGCCGGAATCGTTATCATTGCTCATGCTCGATAATCCCAAAGTGCTTCTGCGCGCCGAAGGCTGGGTGATTCTTACGGTCAGCTTCGCCGCTTATCGTCAGCTCGACGGGAACTGGGTCCTCTTTTTTCTGCTGTTCCTGTGGCCCGACCTCTTTATGCTCGGTTATCTTGGCAACGTCCGCCTGGGCGCTGCGCTGTACAACCTGGTGCATACCGAAATCGGACCCGTGTATCTCGGTTCCATCGCCCTCTTCGAGCACTGGCACAACACGCTGCTGTTCGCGATCATCTGGCTGGCGCACATCGGCTTCGACCGGACGCTCGGCTATGGCCTCAAGTACCCGACGTTCTTCAAAGACACACATCTGCAGAGAGTAGCCAGTAGGGCGGACCCCATGGTCCGCGGCTGACCCCCGGGTCGGCCTGTGTTTCCGTGAGAATTCCGCATTGCTCGGCGAACCACCGTGTATGCCACTCTACCGCCGTCACCTTCCGCACATCTATGAAATCGGCCGGCCCGTTTTCCTTACCTGGCGCCTCCACGACAGCCTGCCGCCCAATCGAGCATTCCCGCCGCGCGCACTGAACTCGGGAGAGGCATTCGCCGCTATGGATCGCTTGCTGGACGAAGCCCGCGGTGGCCCGGTCTACCTTCGCCAGTCTGCCATTGCGGACATGATCGTCGAAGCCATCGAGTACAACGCCAACATCCTCGGACACTATAGCTTGAATGCTTTCGTGGTCATGCCAAACCACGTCCATTTGCTGGCGACCCCAGCCATTTCCTTACCCAAGCTGACGAAGTCGCTGAAGGGCATCACGGCCAAGCGGGCTAACCAGATGTTGGCATTGACGGGAAGCCCCTTCTGGCAGGAAGAAAGCTACGACCACTTCGTGCGGCATGAGCGCGAGTTCGAGAAGGTGCGGAGTTACATAGAGTCGAATCCCGTGCGGGCAGGGTTGGTGAGGGAGGCCAGTGAGTATCGATGGTCGAGCGCGGGATGGGCGACCGGGGGGTCGCCCGCGGACCAGGGGGTCCGCCCTACCACGCAGGGTTAAATCCGTCTACTGGCTACCGGCTACTGGCTACTGCTACCCTTAAGGCTTTGGCAACCATGGCAACTCCCACCCCTATCACAGTCGCCCACGGCGACGGTATCGGCCCTGAAATCATGGCCGCGACTCTGCATATTTTGAAGGAAGCCGGCGCTTCGCTCGCGATCGAAACCATCGAGATCGGCGAGAAGGTTTACCTGCGCGGCAACTCCGCCGGCATCGAGCCCAGCGCCTGGGAATCCCTGCGCCGCACCAAGGTTTTCTTGAAAGCGCCCATCACCACGCCCCAGGGTGGCGGATTCAAGAGCCTCAACGTGACCGCCAGGAAGACGCTCGGCCTCTACGCCAATATTCGTCCGTGCCGCTCTTATTATCCGTTCGTGCGCACCAAGCATCCGGTGATGGACCTGGTCATCGTGCGTGAAAACGAAGAGGATCTGTACGCCGGCATTGAGTATCAGGCCTCCAACGACGAGATGCTTTCCTTGAAGCTGATCTCGCGTCCCGGCTCCGAAAAAATCGTCCGCTACGCCTTCGAATACGCGCGCCAGTTTAACCGGAAAAAGGTCACCTGCTTCACCAAGGACAACATCATGAAGATGTCCGACGGCCTTTTCCACAAGGTTTTCGACGAGATCGGCGTCGAATATCCGGAGATCGAGAAGGAGCACTGGATCGTCGACATCGGCGCCGCGAAAATGGCGGATACTCCGGAGGCGTTCGACGTGATCGTCATGCCGAACCTTTATGGCGACGTGCTTTCCGACGTGGCCGCGCAGATCGCGGGATCGGTGGGCCTGGCGGGATCGTCCAACATCGGCAGCCAGTGCGCGATGTTCGAAGCGATTCACGGCTCCGCGCCGCGCCGCGCCGGTCAGAACCTGGCGAACCCCTCCGGCCTGCTGCTTGGAGCCGTGCTGATGCTGGTGCACATCGGTCAGCGCAAGATCGCGGAGCGTGTCCACAACGCCTGGCTTCGCACCATGGAAGACGGCGTCCATACCTATGACATTTTCAAGGAAGATACCAGCAAGCAGAAGGTGGGCACCAAGGAATTCGCGGAAGCCGTGGTGGCGCGCCTGGGCCAGCTTCCGCAGACTTTGAAAGCCGTTAAATACGCCGCCACGCCTCCTCAGCAGGCGGGCAAAACCAAGCCGGAACCGGCGGTCGCGAAGGAAGAACTGGTCGGGATCGACGTCTATATCGAGTGGCCCAACAGAACTCCGAACGATCTGGCGGAGATAGTGACCAAGGCCTCGGGCGAGGGCCTGACGCTCGAACTGATCGCCAATCGCGGCGTGAAAGTGTGGCCCGACGGATCGCCTGAAACCTTCTGCACGGACAATTTCCGCTGCCGCTTCAAATCGGCGGGTGTCGCCACCAAGCCGCAGATCGGCTTGCTGATGACGCGCATCATGGCCCTGGGCCTGGACGTCGGCATGACGGTGACGCTGCGCAATTTTGACGGCAAACCGGGATATACGCTGGCGCAGGGGCAATAATGTGGCGCGGGGCCATGCCCTGCGGATACATAATAAACCATGGACGAAAAACCGCTGGTCGGCGTCATTATGGGCAGTAAGTCGGACTGGGTTTCCATGTCCCATGCGAGCGAAACCCTGGCGCAATTCGGCGTCCCACATGAGACGCGCATTGTTTCCGCTCATCGCACGCCGCAATTGCTCGCCGAATATTCGACCAGCGCCGCGGAGCGCGGTCTTGAAGTGATCATCGCCGGCGCGGGCGGAGCGGCTCATCTGCCCGGCATGGCCGCCGCGTATACCGTTCTGCCCGTGCTCGGCGTGCCCATTGAAAGTAAAAGTTTGAAGGGCATTGATTCATTACTGTCGATTGTCCAGATGCCCGCGGGAATTCCGGTTGGCACGCTGGCGATCGGGAAACCGGGTGCGATCAATGCGGCTCTGCTGGCCATCGCGATTCTCGCGAACTCCCGTCCGGAGCTGCGCGAAAAACTCCGCGTGTTCCGTGAAAAACAGACGGCTAAAGTTCTGAAAGATTCCGTGGCATGAAGCCAGTCCTGCCGGGCGCCACCGTGGGTGTCCTGGGAAGCGGGCAGCTCGGCCGCATGTTCGCCATCGCCGCGCGCCGCATGGGCTACCGGGTGCATACGTTTTCGCCCGACGCCGACACGCCCACCGGCCAGGTGGCCGACCTCGAAGTCATCGCGCCTTATGACGACCTGGATGCGGTTCGCCGCTTCGCAGCGAACGTCAGCGTGGTGACCTTCGAGTTCGAGAATGTTCCCGCGCCCACCGCACAGGCCGCCGCGGAACACGCGCCGGTGCGGCCCAAAGGCGAGGTTCTCCATACCACGCAGCACCGCATTCGCGAAAAGACGTTCCTCGCGAACGGCGGTTTCCCGCTCACGCCTTTCCGCACCATTGTGACTTCTGACGACCTCGCGCGCGCCGTGGCCGATCTCGGCTGCCCTGCGATTCTCAAGACTGCCGACTTTGGCTATGACGGCAAAGGGCAGGTGCGCGTGACTTCACCCCTCGAAGCCGAAGAGGCGTGGTCCTCCATCGGCCGCGTCCCGGCCGTTCTCGAAGCGTTTATCGCGTTTGAAAAAGAAGTATCTGTCGTCGCCGCCCGCGGCTTGGATGGCGCGTACGCCGATTGGGGCGTCATCGAAAATCGCCATCACCAGCACATCCTCGATCTTTCCATCGCCCCTGCCGACGTCAGCGACGCCGTCGCGCTCCAGGCTCGCGAGCTGACCCGAGCCATTCTCGAAGCACTCGATGTGGTCGGCGTTCTTTGCGTCGAGTTTTTCGTCCAGCCCGGCGGCGGGCTGCTGATCAATGAGCTGGCTCCGCGCCCGCACAACTCCGGCCATCTCACCGTCGACACCAGCGTCACCAGCCAGTTCGAACAGCAACTGCGCGCCGTTTGCGGATTGCCGCTCGGGTCCACCGAATTGCTGCGTCCCGCGGCCATGGCGAATCTCCTGGGCGACATCTGGAACCCGCGCGAACCTAACTGGCTGGCGGCTTGCGCCCATCCCGACGTGAAACTGCATCTTTACGGCAAGCTCGCGCCGCGTCCAGGCAGAAAAATGGGGCATCTCACCGCGCTCGCCGCCGACCCCGGCGCTGCGCTCGGCATGGTTGTCGCCGCCCGGAACGATCTCCGGTAACGAAAACCGGGCGCTTGCGTCTCTTTTAAAGACAGCGTCCAAAACAGCCGATATTCTTCGGTTGATCCAAGTCTTAGAAAAAGGTGTGCTATGTTGTTAAAAACTTTATTCTTTTTGTTTGTAACGGGCGCCGTATTCGCGCAAACCAACTCCTTTACCCGGACCTCGAACTACACTTTTCCCCTGGTGGCCGTGGCAGTCGGCAGCGAGGGCATCGAGGTGAACCTCATCAACCTGGCCAGCAACCCGACCAATGGAAACCCCGCCTCCTGTACCGGATCGGTGGCATTCGACACCCTCGCGACCAGCACCGTGGTCAGCGGGAACACGGACTTCACCCTGGCGGCCGGCGCGGCCACATCCATCATCCCCACGGTGGCCGTTAGCAACCAAACCGCGGTTTGGATGCGCGTTTTGCTCAAGGTCGTCGTCACCAACACCACCACTTCGGGCGTCCCCTGCTCCCTGGCTTACACGCTGAACACCTTCGACCTTACTACCGGCGCGACCCACGTCTTCCTGGTGGGGGCAGCCCCCGCGACGATCGTGCCCCTGACGAACCCCGGGCGCTAATTCTTCTCCGGGCCCGAGGGGCGCCGCCGCGTTCCAGTGCGCGCGGCGGCGTCAGCTCAGTCTAAACCCTTATAGACCAGCCGGGACTTTTCGCCGATACTAGCCTTAGTGTTTGTCGATTATTACGAGATCCTTCAGATCAGCCCCAACGCCGATCAGGAGACCGTCCATCGTGTTTACCGCGTGCAAGCCCAGCGTTTTCATCCGGATAATAAGGAAACCGGCGACGCCGCGACTTTCCGCCTGATCTCCGACGCCTATCAGGCTCTGTCCAATCCCGAAAAGCGCGCCGACTACGACGTCCAACATCGCAATTCCATCCATCAGGCAAAACGCGACCAGTTTGACGAGTCCACCTCCACTTCCACCCTCGCCGACGAGCATCGCAAGCGCCATGAAATCCTGACCATCCTCTATAAGAAGCGCCTCGCCTGTCCCGATCAACCCGCCATGGGACTGCGCGAGCTGCTCGATCTTCTCGGAATGTCTCGGGAACAGCTCGAGTTCAGCCTTTGGTATCTAAAGGAAGGCGGTTATCTTCTGCGCACCGATTCCGCCCGCCACTCCATCACGCTCAAAGGCGTCGAATTGATCGAATCGCTCGCCGCGCACATCGCCCGGCCCCTCGCCATCGACGATTCGGGAATCGAAAGGTTCAATTCTTAGTCAATCGGTACTAAGACAATTAGGAGGAGATTGGTAAGTCTTTCGGGTTTTCACCTGAGTGTAAGGGAAGGTAAACCCCCATAGAATCTATGCATGACCCTGCTCCACTTCTTTGCGCTCAAATTGAAACTGTCCTGGAAAGATTCACGCGGCCAGGACTTGATCGAATACGCTTTAATGGCCGGCTTCGTCGCAGTCGCTGCGGGAGCCATTATGCCTAACATCGCCTCCAGCATCAGTGTGATTTTCAGCGAAATCGCATCTGTGATGACGGGCGCCGCTTCGACCGGTGGTTCCTAGACCTATGCCCGTTGGGGGAGCCGCAGTGACAAACTGAGGCCGTTCTTTTTCACGCGAAAGAGTGGCCTTATTTTATTCCTGACGCCCTGCGCCTCCTATAATGAGGAGTGGTCTGCTATCTAGACGCCTTCTCAGGCATCAGCGGCGACATGACGGTCGGTGCGCTCATCGACGCCGGTGCGCCCGCTGCCGCCGTCATCGACGCGCTCGAATCGCTCGCCACTGGTGCGACCTTTCAAGTCGAGAAGACCCGCCGCGGCGGCCTCGCGGCTTCGAAATTCAAAGTCCATCTCAGCGCCGAGCCGCAGAACCACCGCCATCTTGCGCACATCTTAACCATCATCGACCGCTCCACCATCTCCGCCCGCGCGAAACATGACGCCGCAGCCGTGTTTCAGCGCCTCGGCGAAGCCGAAGCCTCCGTCCACGGCGTCCCC
>JBEKOZ010000037.1:0-14722 GCA_049521275.1 Bryobacteraceae bacterium
AATAAATAATGCAGCCGGCGATGCCGCGTCGAACTGACCACCCGCGATTCGTAAAACATCAACGAAGGAGTGGGACGCGGCGGAGTTTTGTGACGCTTCAGCAAATGCAGGTAAAGCGGAAGCGCGACGCCCACCAGGCCGGCGAGGAACCACGGCGCAAAAAGCCCCATCTAAACGACCCCCCATTTCCGCCGCAGCCACCACTCGGAGAATCGCAAGAGCACCAAAACGAAAAACACGATTGGCAAATTCCACAGATCCTTGGTTTCACGCACCGTCACGCCAGCCTCAGAGAACGGAATCGCGCCGGCGAGTTGGCCGAGTTCCTCCGGCTTCCAATACCGGCCTCCGGTTTGCGTGGCGAGTTGCTCGAGCAATCCGCGATTTTGCTCGGTGTGAAAATTCTCGGCGACGCCGTCCATTCGTTGAAAGGTCAGAACGTCACGGCCCAGTTCCTTAAAGCTACCGGTCTTCGGATCGGGCCTCTGCGCCGTGACTTCCGTCAGGTACGCGCCCGGTTTCGAGGCGGACCAAGCGGCTTGAAACTGGCCCGGATTGTCGGGGACGGGCGTCATCTCGACCAGGGCGCTCACGCCGCCGGGACCGAGAATATGAGCTTCGACCTTGGCATCGGGCGCGGGATTGTACTGTTGATCGCGAACATCGGCCGTCAGAACGATGGTCCCGTTGTCAAACAGAATCTGCGCCGGAACCGAAGCCGTCACCTGCCCTGGAGTATCGCTAACCAACCACCGCAGAAGCTGCTGCCAGAATAGATCGTGCGCCGTGTCGCCCAGAGGCGAACTCATCTGCCAGCGCCAACTGCCTCCCGTCGCCATGATCGCCGAGCGGCCCCGGCCGAAGTTTTCGGTGATCAGCAGCGGCAGCCTGCGGCCTTCCGGCGTGGTCATGTTGGCGAGCACGGACGCGCCCGGTTTTGGCACTCCCGGATCCTGATAGTCCATCAGGTACGGCAATTTCTTCCATTTTTCAGCGTTCGCGGCGGGATCGTCCACAAGGCGCGTAATCACGCTATCGACGCCGGCTGGAGCCAGATCGGCCGTGGCGTGCGCCGTGCCGTTTTTCGGGTCCGCCTCACGATGAAACGTGCCCGCCTGATTCGGCAGCGTGGACGGCATCAGGTCGACCAGCTTCGACGCGTTCCATCCGCCCGCCGCTAAAGCGAACTGCCCTCCCAGCAGCAGCAGGCCTCCGCCGCGCCGATCCACGAACTCATGAATCAACTCCTGCTGAACGGGAGTGAAGTACCCTGCTTCCACTGACCCAATGATCAATCCCTGATAAACGAACAGGTCTTCGGCGCGCGAAGGATACCCGCCCGCCAACTCGTTTTGATCGGCGATTCCCTGGCGATAAATCTTGTTTTCGGAAGTGCGAACGATGGAGGAAATCTGAACCAGCCGGTCGCCCTCTTCGGCCTCACGGATAAATTTGTATTCCCATCGCGGCTCGCCCTCTATATAGAGGATGCGGCGCGGCGCGGAGCCGACGTTCACTGCGCGGCTCAAAACATTGTTCGCGGTGTTTTCCTCACCCGGTAACGGCGCAGCCGCGATTTGCAGGGTCTTCGCTCCGGCGTCTCCAATGTCGAACATCACGGTTTCGGTCTGGAGGTTGCCGTCGGGCCCGAGGGTGACCGTGCGGGACGCAAGCAGTTTCGCCTGAGTGGCGCTCACGGCACGCACCACCAGATTGACCTTCGCACCCGAGTATCCGCGCTGACGCAAAGTGATCTTGGCGGCAAGGCGCGAACCGGCCATCGCGCGCGGAGCAACGACCACATCGTCAAGCTCTACATCCTTTGCCGCCTGCTCCCGCCCAAACCCGACGGTGTGCACCGGAATATGCCGGGCACGCAATGCGTTGATCGCGTCCGCGCTGATGCCCCCGGTGTTGTCGTCTCCGTCGCTCAGCAGGACCGCCGCGCCGATCGGCAGATCGGACGTCTCTTGACTAAACTGCCGGAGACTATCGCCGATGCGAGTCGACGCCGCCTCCGGCTTGAGATCCTTCAGACCATCGATCCGCGCGGCCGTATCATCGAACCGGTAAAGACGCGTCTGAAACGAGCGGTTCAGGCCGGCCAATACGCCACTCTCGAGCGCCTTCACCGCCTTGGCCTGCCGAGTGGAACCGTCCTCCAAAATTCCCATGCTGCGCGAATCATCGACCATCACGGCGATAATGTTCTGTTGCGGCTTCAACTCCGCAACGGTAATCACGGGCTGCCACAACAGCACCAGCACCAATGCGGCAAGCGTGGTCTGCAAAACCCAGATCACTCCCGCGCGCCAGCTCCGCAGGATCGGCGCGGCTTCAGCCATACGCGACCGGATCAGCCACGCCAACCCGACGGCTGCGCAGACGATCAGCAGCCCGAGCATCCACTTCGGAGCCGCCCCCAAAAGAGCGAACTGACCGCGTGCATACACCAAATACGGATATTTAAAAAGGAACTCGAACATGGTCCCCTGGCAGGCACGAGGATGGTGGGAAGAGGAGCGAGCGGTTCATGCTAGTGGGTCATGGCATACGTGATGTAATTCAGGACGATGCGAAACGCGAGTCCGGAAAATTTCTCGGGATACTCCGGGCTGTCGGCCCACTCCCAGGCGTCGCCGAGGTGCATGTTGGCACAGATCGCGACCATGATTCGACCCCGATCGTTGCGGATGGCGCGCCACTTTGGCACGTAGCCGTCCTTTTCATAAGTGCGCCCGGTTCTGACGTAAACCTCGCTCGGGATCTGAAACTTTTCGTTGATGTCGTATAAGACGTGGTAGATCTCGTCCTCATCCTTGAGATCCTCCACCGGCCGATCCGGTAGCACCATGCGCATGCCGGCCATGAAATGCTGCCAGTCGTCAGTGCCGTGCATATCGTCCACCATCAGGAAGCCGCCCTTGAGAAGATAATCATGCAGGCGCTTGGCTTCTTCTTCGGTGAACGTCCACGTGTTTACCTGGACAGCGTAGATCCAAGGGTAGTCGTAGATGTGATCGCTGTCGAGATCGATCACGTTCAGAGGCGACGGCGAGTTGATGTGCGTCAAACGCCGCAGCGCGATCAGGCAGTCATTATCGGCTTTCGGATAATCTCGTGCCCAACCGCCGCGAAACCCCCGAAATCCGTAGCTGCTTCCGCTCGCATAGCTCGAGGTGTAGCGGAGCCGGCTCCAATAAAACTCCGACGGCACGTTCGGTCCGTCATAGTAGACCGAGCCCGGGTATCCTCCCCTCTGAAGCGCAAACAGCCCGACGCTCAGCGACAACAAAAGGATCGGCCGCACTGCCACTTCCTGAAGCATATCACGGCTTTTCGGGCACAGTATGATGGTCGAGAGCTGCACTTCATTCCCCGCATGCGACGACGCGACTTCATAAAGATGACTGGCTTGACGCCTCTGGCAGGGCGTCTGCCCGGCCAAGAACCGCAATCATTTCTAACGCCCCCGGCCTCCCCCGATTTGGCCAAGACCGATTTCACGTTGCAAATCGCGCCCATCGAGCTCGAACTGGCGCCGAATCGCGTTCTCAGCACCATCGGATACAACGGTACTTCGCCGGGTCCTCTGCTGCGGATGAAGGAAGGTGTCCCCGTCACAGTGAACGTCGTCAACGATACGGACGTCCCGGAATTCGTGCATTTTCACGGACTGCTCATTCCCGCCGACGTCGACGGCTCTGAAGAAGAGGGAACGCCTCCCGTTCCCCCGCACGGAAGCCGGAAGTATAAATTCACGCCCACGCCAGCCGGCACTCGCTGGTATCACACCCACACGATGTCGATGGACGACCTCCACCGCGGCAGCTTCACCGGAATGTACGGTTTTCTGGTGATTGAGGGCGCGAGCAATCCCGGGCGCTACGATCAGGAACACTATCTCGCTCTGCGCGACTGGGAGCCTTATTTCACCAACACCGCAATGGATACCGACGACCTCGACCCCTCGTGGGCGCAGCCGGAAAAACCCACGGTGCTCGATACACGGCAGCCGGGACTGGAGGTCGCGGCCGACATTTTTTCGATCAACGACAAAGCGCTGGGGGCCGGCGAACCGATCCGTGTCAACCCCGGCGAACGGGTGATGTTTCATTTCCTGAACGCAAGCGCGATCGAGAATCGTCACCTCGCGTTGCCCGGTCACAAATTCAACGTGATAGCCCTGGACGGAAATCCCGTCGCCACGCCGGCAGCGGTCGAAGTGCTGATGCTCGGACCGGGCGAGCGCATTGACGCGTGGGTCGAGATGAACCATCCCGGCGTTTGGATCCTCGGCGCGCCGGAAGATCCTGTGCGCGAAGGCGGACTGGGAATCGTGATCGAGTACGCCAATCAACACCGTACGCCGCAGTGGATCGCGCCTGCTAAATCCATTTGGGACTATACGCTTTTCGGCAAGCCGCCATCTCAACCCGCGCCCTCCGAAAAACTGGACATGGTGTTTGAAAAGGTGCCGCGCGGCGCCGGCAAATTCAACAGCTTCACAGTCAACGGAAAGGGCTACCCGCACGACCAGGAGTTTGTTCTCAAACAAGGAACGCGCTATCGGCTGACGTTTCACAACCGAACCGACGATGCGCATCCGCTGCACCTGCACCGCCACCAATTCGAGATCGCCGAGATTTATGGAAAAGCCACGTCCGGACTGATCAAGGACACGGTTGTGGTGCCAACTTATGGGCGGGCCCGCGTGGACTTCACCGCCGACCAGCCCGGACTGACCTTGTTCCACTGTCATATTCAGCAACACATGGACTACGGTTTCAAAGCATTGCTGCGATACTGAGCGGCGTGCTGGGCCTCCTCACGGCGTTCCAAGGCGATGGTTTCGGCATGCGATGCCTCCAGGAGACACCAGGTTTACTTTTGCCAGGAGATCTCGCTCGCTTCGAGCGGCACCGACGCGTTGGGATGATAAGGAATCAAGCGAGCCGTATAGTCGCTCGCGGGACGATTGGCGTCGACGGTGGCGGTGTAGAGAAATGCGTTGTCGGGCAACTGGGCTCCGCGGTCCATTGCTTTTCGCACGGGTGCGGATCCGTCGCGGCCTTCGGCGAACAGCTCGACCATGACTGAGCGTGGATTCAATCCGCCCAAGTGGACCGGGACCTCAATGTGCATCGATCCCTGAGTGGAGTCCGCTCTGACGGCGCCGAAGTAGACGCCCTGCCATCCGCGAGCCAACTGCTTCTGCCACTCCAGGATTTCGGCACCGAGCTTGCCCCGCTCGGCCGTCCGGGCCGCATACGCTTGGGCCGCGGGAATGTAATGATTTTCGGTGTACTGGCGGACGACGCGGTTGGCTGAATATTCCGGCGCCAGGCGTGCCAGGCTCTCGCGGATGCGTGCCACCCACTTCGTGGGAATCCCGGCCTCATTGCGCTCATAAAACTCCGGGATGACGTGGTCCTCCAGGAGAGCATAGAGGGCTTCCGCCTCGGCGGCGTCCCATGCGGGATCGTCACCGTGCTCATGGCCGTCGCCGATGGCCCAGCCTACTTCGGGCGCGTACGCTTCGGCCCACCAGCCGTCGATCTCCGACAGGTTCAATCCGCCGTTGACCAGCACTTTCATGCCGCTGGTGCCGCTCGCTTCCCAGGGACGGCGCGGGGTGTTAATCCACACGTCCACGCCGCCGACCATGCGCTCCGTGAGGAGCATATCGTAATCGCTCAGGAAGACGAGCGAGGAGTGGAGACCGGAGCGATGGATGAACTGGCTCCATTGGCGAATCATCTCCTGTCCCGCGCCATCTTCCGGATGCGCCTTGCCGGCCAGGACCAATTGCACCGGGTGCTGCGGGTTGCTGAGAATCCGCGTCAAGCGGCCGGGATCGTGGAGCAACAGGTTGGGTCGCTTGTAGGTCGCGAAGCGCCGGGCGAATCCAAGGGTGAGTGCACTGACATTCAAGATTCTGCCCGCTTCCGCGATCTCTCCGCCCGACGCGCCTTGGATCGCGATCTGCCGGGAGTAGCGGGGTCGGACATACTCGACCAGCGATTTCCGCGCCGCGGACCGCATGTTCCAGATTAGTGCGTCGGGGGTTTGGCGGATGTCGGCTTCCATCCCAGCCAGATCCCCTTTCCAGCAATGTTGGCCGCAGACGTCGCGCCACATTTTTCGGGCATCGTCGGAGTCCCATGTGGAGATGTGGATTCCGTTGGTGACGTAGCCGACGGGAACTTCGGTGGAGGGCCAGCGCGGGAACAGGGGTTGGAAAAGAGCGCGGCTGACGGCGCCATGCAGGCGGCTGACTCCGTTCACTCCGCCGCTTCCGCGAATGGCGAGGTAGGCCATGTTGAACGGCTCGCCCGGATCGCCCGGATTTCGCCGGCCCAGAAACATCAACTCATCGAAGGAGATGCCCATTCGTTGCGCTCCATCCCATTCGAAGTGAGTGCGCATGAGATCCACGGGAAATCGATCGAAGCCGGCCTCGACCGCTGTGTGCGTGGTGAACAGGTTGCCTGGGCGCGTGGCGGTGAGGGCCGCATGGAAAGTAACGCCGTTATCGTCCTTAAAGGCCGCGGCGCGCTCCAGTACGGCAAATGCCGCGTGGCCTTCGTTGAGATGGCAGACTTCGGGATGAATCGAGAGTGCCCTCAGCAGGCGCCAGCCGCCGATCCCGAGCACCAGCTCCTGCCTCAAACGAAGCTCCGGACCTCCGCCGTAAAGTTCGCCGGTGATGCCTCGATATTCCGGGATGTTCGCCGGGTCGTTCGTATCGAGGAGCAGAAGCCGGGTTCGCCCGACCTTGATTTCCCAGGCACGAAGCCACAACTCAGTTCCTGGAAACGGAATGCTCAAGCGCAGCCAATCGCCATTTGCGTCTCGAACGGGACTGATCGGCAACTGGCCGGGATCGTTGTACGGGTACAAGGCGCGCTGCGCGCCGTTGCGGTCGATCTCTTGACGAAAATAACCTTGCGAATAAAGCAGACCGACAGCGACCACAGGCACGCCCAGGTCGTTCGCCGCCTTTAGCTGATCGCCGGCGACATTGCCGAGTCCGCCGGAATAGATCGGCAGCGCTTCACTCAACATGTACTCCATGCTGAAGTACGCGACGGAGGTAAGGGGCGAATGTGGGTGGTGCTGCTCGAACCAGCGGGGCGATTGATTCGCGGCGTCTCTCGCGCGGACGATCTCATCGAGCGTTGCGCGGAAGGCCGGCGCGGCTGTGATTCGTTTGAGATTTTCGCCGGAGACGGTTTGCAAAACCGCCCAGGGATTGTGAGTGCGCTCCCATAGCTCCGGATTCAATTGCTGCCAGAGTTTGTCGGCGTTGCGGCTCAGACTCAGGTTCACATCCAAAGCAAGTTGCACCAGAACGTCTTCATCGGACGTGTCTGAAGGCAGGTTAGTGTATTGCAGATTGCTCATATCGACTCGCTGCTCCACTCGCTTCGATTATGCCGCATGATTCTTTCAGTCGGTTTGCGAATACTTCAAGGAAGCCCGCTGAGTGCCGCACCCGGCGGTGCTGGCGGTCCCGCTGTCAAACGGAAAGGCGGAGATCGCTCGTTGCGAATGAATTTGGCTCCCCGAGAGCTACATTACAAGAAATAGAAACCGCCATGTGCCCAGAGCGAGTTCAGTTCGCGAGGACGAGGTGCCTCCGTCAATGTATTCGGTAATTCACAAAACTGAAACCTCACATATATCCCCGTCTGTTAATTTCGCCGAAGGGGGTAATACTCAATGAGTCGTTTCCTGGTGATCTGGGCGATATCTATCGCCGCGGTGGTGCCATCTCTTGCGCAGTTTGAAACGTCGGAGGTCGTGGGTACCGTTCGCGACGCTTCGCAGAAACCGGTGGCGAAGGCAACCGTAACTTTGTCCAACCAGGACACCGGGATCGCGGCGAGGACCACCACCGATGACGGCGGGAACTATGACTTTTTCAACGTCAAAGTGGGCCGTTACACCATCACGGTTGAGCTGACGGGATTCTCCAGGTTCTCCTCGCCCGACGTAGGCGTGGAAGTGAACGCCCGCCAACGCGTCGACGCCGTTCTGCAGGTCGGGTCCGTCACCGAAACCGTGATTGTGAACGGCCAGGCCAGCGAAGTTGATACCGATACCAGCGAGCACAGCCAGGTGATCGGCACGCAGGCAACGATGGAGTTGCCGCTGAACGGCCGCGATTATGCGAGCCTCGCGTTGCTGGCCACCAACGTCCATATTTCCCCCATTCAGGCCACCTTTGGACCGACGGGTACGCCCCGCGAAGGCGCATTCAACGTGAACGGGATGCGCAGCGTCTATAACAATTTTCTGATGGACGGCATCGACAACAACTCCTACGGAACCAGCAACCAGAACTATTCGAGCCAGGTCGTGCAGCCCTCGCCCGACGCGCTGGCCGAATTCAAGATCATCACCAGCAACTTCAGCGCGGAGTACGGGCGCGTGGGCGGCGGAGTGGTGAACGCCGTGCTGCGCTCCGGCACCGATCAGTATCACGGCACCGTCTACGAATTTCTGCGCAACACCGATCTGAACGCAATCGGCTACGTGTTCGGCGCGCGGCCCGCCACTTTCGTGCAGCCTACGTTTCACCGGAATCAGTTTGGCGCAACGCTCGGCGGGCCCCTGATCAAGGACAAATTATTCTTCTTTGTCGATTACGAGGGCGTACGGCAGGCGCAGGGCTATCTCAATTTCTACTCCGTTCCGGACACCACGGACCGCCAGGGGAACTTGCCGGTGACGGTGGTCGACCCGCTCACCGGGGTCGTCTACCCGGCGCACATGCCGATTCCGGTCGCGCAGTTGAATCCGTTCGCCGCCGCGGCGCTGGCCGACTTGCCGGCGCCGGTCAACGGCACCCGTAGTAACAATCTCGAGGCGACCATTCCGGTCACTGACAAGAGCGACAAATACGACGCGAAACTGGACTATCAAATCTCGGGCGCCATGAATGTGTTCGCGCGCTTCAGCCAGCGCAAGGACATCTCTTTCTTCGGGCCCGCCGATCCGGGGGCTTCGGGCGGCGACGCCAACGGATTTATTCACGCCATCCAGCAGCAGGCGGGCATCGGCTATACCTGGGCGCTGACGCCGACTTCGCTGTTCGAAGCGCGCTTTGGATTCGATCATGTGCTGGGCGGAAAATCGCCACCCTTTCTGGGCGGGCCGAACATCGCCGCCGAGTATGGAATCGAGGGAGAGCCCACCAGCCTGGCCGGCGGTTTCCCGACCCAGGTCATCACCGGATTCAGCAGTCCGACCTTCGGCAGGCAAGCCACCAACCCGCAATTCCAGAATCCGACGTCCTTCAACCCCAAGTTGAACTACTCCAAGGTCATGGGCCGGCATTCCATAAAAACAGGCTATGAATTCATGGCCATTCGCACGGAAGTTCTGGACATCAACCCTTTGTATGGGCAGGATACGTACAACAACCAATACAGCAAACCAACCTGCGCCCTGTTGGGACAAGCCTCTGGCTGCTCGATTACCTCCGACGCGACGAGTTACGATCTCGCAGACTTCTATTTCGGTCTTCCCAGCACCATCGCGCAAGGCAGCAACCTCGCCACCAATTTGCGGCAACACGTAAACTCCCTCTATATCCAGGACGACTGGCGGGTCACGCGCAAATTGACGGTCAACGTCGGGTTGCGCTGGGAGTTCGCCACGCCCGTGTGGGAGCGCGACAATCTCTGGTCGAACTTCGAACCCGCTACGAACACACTGGTCCGAGCCACCAGCGGCAGCCTCTATGATCGCGCCCTGGTCAATCCGAATTACCATGATTTCGGGCCGCGCCTGGGTCTGGCGTACAGCTTGGACTCGAAGACTGTAATCCGCGCCGGCTATGGGATCAGCTACGCCTTCTTCAATCGGCCGGGGAGCGCCGAGGAAGGCATCAACGGCCCGCTCGCGATCTTCGGAAGCTTCACCAATTCCGTTGCCCCGGGCGCCCCCGGCTTCCTCACCACGCAGACGGGCTTCGCCGCGGGTATCTCGACCACTTTTAACCCCATCAACAGCAACAACGATTACATTCCGGCGCACAGCCCATGGCCGTATATTCAGTCCTGGGTATTGTCCATCCAGCGCGAGGTTGGCAGGAGCACCCTGGTAGAGCTGGCGTATAACGGCAACCACAGTCTGAATCTGCCGATCATCGCGAACTATAACCAGGCCAACCCGAACCCGGTCACGGCCACGTGTAACGGCGCCCTCGGGATAACTTCCGGATGTCTCAGCGAGCAAGCTCGCGTTCCGGACCCGAGTTTCGGCGCCATCACCTGGGTGGATCCGGCTGGCGATAACGATTACAACGGGTTTTCGGCCCGGCTGGAGCATCGTTTCGCGAAGGGCTTGTATTTCCTGAATTCGTTCACTTGGGGGAAGGCGATGGGCGACTCCGAACAGGCGCTGGAATACTATTCCAACCTCACTGGAGCGAACCCACAGAACATTCACGATTTGGCGGCGGAGCGGGCGCCCACCAGCTACGACGTGAAATTCAATAATGTCACCAGCCTGGTGTATCAGCTTCCCTTCGGCAAGGGGCGCCAGTTCGGGAGCAACATGAATCCCGTGCTTGACGGCGCGCTCGGGGGGTGGGAGCTGACCACCATCAACACCGGCACTACCGGCTTGCCCATCAACGTGTACTATACGCCGACGGCCGCTAACGATGTGAGCGGCGGTGCGAACGCCGAGTACCGGGGCGAGATGTTCGAGCGTCCCAACGTGTCCGGCAGCGCCGCCAGTCAGAGCAGGGCGCAGAGTCTGCTGACCTATTTCGCTGGCTATACCTTCACCACCCCGTCGCCGAACGATCCCTTTGGCGATCTGGGCCGCAACGCCTTTCGCGCGCCGGGATTCGCGCAGTGGGACCTGGGGATCGACAAAAGCTTCCGCATTACGGAAGGCATAAGACTCCAGTTCCGAAGCGAATTCTTCAATGTGCTGAACCACACCAACTTCGGGCCGCCCGCAGTAACGACGACCAGCAGCTCGTTCGGCACGATCACCAACACCCTGCCGGCGCGCCAGATCCAGTTCGCGCTGAAGCTCTTGTTCTAACGTGGCTGCTATGGAGTTGCTCAAAAGAGCCTCGAGGCGATTGACGAAAAGACTACAGTAGAAAATTGGGAATCAACGGACAAGTTCAATGGTCCTGATCCGAATTCCCGAGTCAATGGCTGTGAGGTTTTACTAAGGGCAATGGTCGTTGCAGATAGCAGAGCGTAAGTCTATGAAAAGATGGAGCGGGAGACCGGGGTCGAACCGGCGACGTCCAGCTTGGGAATCTGCGTTTGGATTGGAAATAGAGAACCAAGCCGCTCACGGCGGTCAACTCAGGTATAACGAAATCAGCAACTTCGGAAACTCCCTCTGCGAACCGCCGCTTAATGGAGTGGAAAAGGAGTGGAAGCGATCACGCAGATGCCCTCGCCTACGAGCGCTCCTATGATCCATCCAATGGGATATCCCGGAGTGGCCGACTGACGCAGGGCTCAGAGCAGCGGCCGATACTTTCCGCCCAGAGCTCACCGAAAATTAAACTCCTCAAAATGAAGATGACCCCCAGGAAGGCCTAGCTTGGCGAAGCCCTTCTGCAGCGCGTTGGTCATCGCAATCGGCCCGCACACATAGACTTCCTTGTTTGCGACCGGTCCGCTGGAGGCCACAATCGTGTCAGCGGACAAGTGTCCGTCTTTGTTGGAATAGGAGATGTGCGCCCGGAAGTTGCGGTGCTCGGTTGCCGCCCGTTTGATTTCATCCACAAATAGCGCTTCGTCTGCAGCCCGTACCGTGTAGTAAAAATCAACCTCCTGATCGGGAAGCTGGCCCTTGAAGTCTCGAATCCAGCTCAGGAATGGGGTCAGGCCGATGCCTCCGGCGATCCATACCTGCCGCTTGCGGCCGGTCTTGTAGTTGAACATGCCGAAGGCACCGTCGACTTTCGCCCGCATGCCTGGCTTTATGTGATCAACGAGATTCTGAGTCCAGTCCCCTGACGCCTTGATTGCCAACCGCAAATGCTCCTCGTGGGGAGAACTGCTGATGGTGAAGGGATGGGGCTCTGCCAGCATCCCGTCGCCTTCGAAGTGGACGAACACGAATTGTCCTGCTGTAAACGCCAGAGGGCGCCCTTGCGTACTGAGCGTCACCTCAACGGTAGTACCGTTGAGTTTGCGGACGGCTTCGGCCGCGTACGTCCGGGGTTTTCGCAAGAATTTGCCGATGAACAGGGCATAGACGTAGGAAGCCGTCCCCACTGGGAACATGGCGATCAAGAACCAGTAGGGCACCGTTGTCTTTCTTACCAGTGGGTCAACGAGCATGGCATGGGCAAAGCCGGCGACGAAAAACACGCCAATGAGGCGATGGCTCTGCCGCCATTTGTGGTAGGCAAAACGTGTCAATCGCCCGATCACTGGAATTCGCGGAGCGATGGTCAATAGCACTAAGGCCAAGAGACCCAGAAAGGCTATCGCTCCCAAGGGCGTGCCGGGCTTCACCTGGCTGGCGTTCAGAGGCAACGCGAAGAAGTGGCCGAAGAGCAGAAAGATGGCGAGCATGGCCGCTTGTTTGTGTGATTGGTACATCCGGTCAAGACCGCCAAAATAGGGTTCTAAGAAGAAGAGACGGGTTGACAGGAACAAGGCGCACGCAATCAACACCACAGCTGTTGAACCGATGATCTCACCGGCGACTTGACGTGTGAAGTTTGCCCGACTGCCGTCGTTAACGGGCCCGAGGATAAGCCATAACGCTATATTCACAATGGCCAGAGCCGCAATCACGATATTGCCGGTGTATTTCCTTTGCATCGTTTCCTCCCTCTGGAGAATGCTCCGCAGATGTTCGAAATATCTGTTTAGTCGGACAGTCGAAACCCAAGCCACGCCACCAAGAACGCTGCAAGCGCGCTCAGTGCACGGATGTGATTGCCAGCGAGCCACGTCGCCAACATGTGCGGCAGTGCCGGAGGAGGCTGGGTAGCCTTGATAATCGCGGTGTTGACACTGTTCTCCACTGCGAAGGTAGTGCCGATGACGCCGATTAGGTACAGCAGCGCGAAGCTCAAGCACCAGACTCTCAACCGCGAACGCCAGGCAAATGCGGTGCACGCCACCACCAGCGCGGCGGTACCGAAGGCGGTCCCCGCGAAGAGCGGATTGCGCACGGTCGAGTTGATCCCCTTCCATGCCGCAAGCGCCGACTCGGGCGAAAGCGCGTTCAGCGCGGGAGCCGTTACAACGGACATGTTGAAAAGAAATCCAGCCATAAGGGCAAGCCCGACGGCGGTGGCGAGCTCCAGTGCAAGCGGGACTCTGCGGCCTTCACGAGGTAGGTTTACGGAGTGCATGGTGTTCCTGGGGTACTATGCGACGCACACACCAGTGACGGCGACCTTTTGGAACAGGTGCGGCGTAGCTACGGCCGACGACGGATAGACCGAAAGCTTCGCCCGGAAGTCCGGATTCGTGAATGCGTCCCGGAAATGAGCGGTGGTTTCCCAAACCGCGTAGTTCAGATAGCACGGGCTTTCGCCGACGGCGCGGTGAAGCTGGGTGGAAATGAAACCCGGCTGTTGTTTCATGAACTGCGCATCGTCTTGCCAACCTTGCAGGAAGCTCTGTTCGTCGGCCTTGTCGAGGGTGAAGATGTTCACCAGTACAACGGGGCTCGCGTCGACCGCGAGCTGACGTTCAATCGGGAAAGCGGGGTCTAGAGGACGCAGCATCGGCATCCGATTCTCCTTTACATTGGCCTTATATTGTCAATCTGGTATCATACAGCAATCAACTGCAATACAGAGTACCGTATTGACAGCATGATGTCAACAAGAGAAGATGGTGACAGATGGAATACAAAGGGAAACGAACTCCAGCCGGTTCTGCCCTAACCGCCGTCGTCATGGACTTATTTCGACTCAACAGCCTGCTGGCGACGGCGGGCGACCGGCTTGTTGCGGGGCTGGGGCTCACGAGCGCTCGCTGGCAGATCCTCGGCGCGGTCGCTGCAGCCGAACGGCCTCAGCCAGTTGCATGGGTCGCTCGCGACATGGGAGCCAATCGTCAAAACGTGCAGCGAATCATTAACGACTTGCACGAACAAGGCCTCGTCGCATTCGAGAACAACCCACATCATAGGCGTGCGCAACTTGTGGTTCTGACTGACAAGGGAAAGCAGACGTTCGAAGCCGCCATGCGCTTGCAGGCACCCTGGATTAACGACCTTTCAGAAGGGCTCTCTGCGAAGGACGTACAGACATTCCACGATGTCATCGTCGTGCTGCGCCACAACTTGGAGCGGAATGAGCCCGAGCAGTAAAGCTGGCTGATGGTTGGCCCCTCGGAAGCTTTTCCCGAGCAGACGAACTGCGAGATTCGTCGAACTCCAGACTGAATGGCTGGGCATTCACAGCATTAAGTGCCGCGAATTCAACGACCGGATGTGCGGCCCACTCCCCTACACTCCGTTAAAGGACGCACCTCGCTATCGGGAGCCACAGCAAGTTATTGAAAGCATGGAGCGGGAGACCGGGTTCGAACCGGCGACGTCCAGCTTGGGAAGACGACTGTAAATTGGAAACAAAGACAATAGCGTTTCCTGCACCTCGTTCTGGCGATAGAGAATACCGCGTTTTCACTCTGTGCTTCCTTCACGACGCTAACGGAGCACAAACGGAGCACAGGCGCGATGATCTGGACGAACACCTGAG
>JBEKOZ010000038.1:0-14648 GCA_049521275.1 Bryobacteraceae bacterium
CCAAGGAAAACATTCCCGATCCCGGCAATCTTGCGGACAGGTCGGAATGACATCGTTAGAAAAGCGTACACCCTGCCCGGCCAGGTAGCAAGCTGATTGATTTGCGTTCGGTCCCGCAGCTGCGGATTGGGAAAGAGGAGCTGGCACACGGCCCACATCGCGGGGCTGATAACACTTCGCCAATCGAGTCCAAGGCCGCGGGCCGGGGAGTCGATCCGCTGATGACCGGGTGTCAGCTCAGTCGTTCGAGATACTGCTTCACGAAATCGCAGCCCACCTCGGCAATGTAGGCGTCGGTCAGCCGCTTGGTGATCGGACCGCGCGGCCGGCCTTCGCCGATCTTGGCGCCGTTGAAGGTGCGCACGCCGGCGATGCAGAGGCTCGTGGAGGTCAGGAACATCTCTTCGGCGTTCTCTGCATCGAAGAGATCGATGTCGCGGTGCGTCGCTGCGCAGGCGTCCACACGTCGAGACCGTCCCGGAACTGACGCGCGCGTGCCTTAAGCGGCAGCGGCGTACATTCCACAACTACGTTCGGACCGAAATGTTCGGGCGCTTCATCACCGATAGGGACAGGAATGATGGTTTGGATTGCCGGGTCTATTCGCGTGCCGCCGCAGCCGTAGCCGGTATGGACCGCTACACCGACGCGACATGGCAGACGATCGAGGATAGGATTGCGGAGATGGCGAAACGAGTAAGCCAACCGGCGGCGCCAACGACGAACCAGCCCAAGCCACTAATGCGTCCCGTACAGCTCCCTGTCCGCGGCCGGTTCTTCACCAACGATCCACCGCCGCGGCGCTGGTAGCACCTTCCTTCGAATTGCCATTTAGCAGCGCTATCCTTTAAGTGGCAACGATGTCCGATTTAGTCCAGTTCGAAATTCAGCGTTCAAAACCTACAGCGACTTGTGCCCCGACGCGCGGCTCCGCTGCCGTGTTCTGGCTTCAGGGAATCACCCTGGTCTGGATGCTGGTTGAGTGCGGCTTGTCGCTGTACGCAGCAGCCGCGGCACATAGCCCCGCAATGTTCGCGTTCGGTTCCGATAGCTTTGTGGAGCTGTTGTCTGCAGGGGTGGTTCTGCTGCAGTTTCTACCGCACTTTTCCGTTTCCGAACGGATCGCCGCCCGCACTGCTGGCGCTCTGCTGTTCGCTCTTGCTCTGATTGTCAGCATCATGGCAGTTGGTTCTTTGTCGTTGCGCCTGCGCCCTGAAACGACCCGACTGGGAATCGGAATCACGCTTTCTGCGCTGATCGTGATGCCTATTCTGGCTAAGCTGAAGCGCCGGGAAGCCCGCCGCAGCAACAACGCCGCTCTCGCTGCCGATGCGGTGCAATCGGCCACGTGTGCTTATCTCGCCGTTATTGCCTTGGCCGGCTTGGCGATCAACGCACTTTTCCATATCGCCTGGTTCGATTCGCTTGCCGCACTGGCGGCAGTACCGTTGCTCCTAAAGGAAGGTCGATCAGCTTGGCGCGGCGATGGTTGCGGTTGTTGTTGAGCCTGATCTCTAGAATCGAGATCTGAATTGGGCTCGTCTTTTACGGCAGAATATCACGGCGACGACGGGCTCGCTTGCTTAACGAAAACCGCTTCCAAGATTCTGTAGTCACTGATACTTCGAATAGTGATCGCCTAACGCAGCTCGTATACCGGCGAACCCGATGTCAGCTAAACACTGTGCTTATTGGGGGTTTAAAGCGCTAGCGGCTTTGGATAAAGGTTCAGGCCTCGCGCAAAGCAATGATCGGGTCGACCCGCATCGCGCGGCGCGCGGGGATATAGCAGGCCGCAAGCGCCACAATGATGAGGACAACCGTGAGGCTGATAAAGGTGAGAGGATCGCTGGGCGAAACGCCGTAGAGCAATCCTGCCATCAGGTGTGACACAATCCATGCGCCGACAAGCCCCACGGCGGCGCCAGCAAGGGCGAGTGCGAGTCCCTGGCGCAGAACCATGTGCAGGATGGTCCTCCTCTGTGCGCCAAGTGCGATGCGGATCCCGATGTCCCGTGTGCGCCCGCTGACAATATACGAAATAGTTCCATAAACGCCGATGCCCGCGAGCAGCAACGCCGTAAGCGCGAAGAGTAGAACCACTTCCATGGAGAACCGGCGTTGCGCGAGAGAGCCGGATACAACGTCCGGGAGTCTTTTCGCGCCAAAGACGGGAAGCTCGGGGTCGAGGGATTGAACCATGTCGCGCGCCTGCTCCGGAAGCTTGGCGGGATCGAGGCGTCCGCGCAGGAAGATGGCCAGATTCTTATCGGTTCTTTGCCAGGAGCTTAGATAGATTTGTGGAGTGTTGGTATCCTCCAGCGTTTCGGTGCGAGCATCGGTGACCACGCCGACCACGGTCGTCCATGAAGTGTCGGCGCGGCCCGGTTTGTCCAACGTGAAGCGCTTGCCAAGAGGGTCTTGGTCCGGCCACCATGTCCGCGCGAATGCCTCGTTGACGATGGCGACCCTGGGTGACTTCTCGACGTCAAATTCGGTGAATAAACGGCCCTGGAGCAGGGGGATTCCCAGCAGGTGAAAATACTCCGCCGTCACGCCCGACCCCAGGGCCTGATGGGGCAGGTCGCTCCGCGTGTTGCTTTCTTCGAGGACAAACGAGACGAGATTTCTGTCGTGATTCAAAGGAATCGACTCTTGAGTACCGGCGGCGATTTCTGTTACTCCCGGCAGCGATCGGCCGCGGCGCAGAATTTCGCGAATGAATCGCGCTTCCTGATCGGGGGTCCCATAGATATCCGTGGCTGGATCGTTGGGCGAAGGGAGCCACAGGCTCACGGCCATGACGTTTTCGGGATCGAAGCCGAGGCGCACGTTGTACAAATCCCAGAAACTACGTAAGAGTAGCCCCGCTGCAATCAGGAGCACGAGCGAGAGCGCAAACTCGGTGACTACCAAAGCGCTTAGCGTCAACGTCTGGCCTCTCGATCCTTCCGAGCCGCGTCCTCCCTGCCGGAGCACGTGGATTGGATCGATTCTGGAGGCCTGCAAGGCCGGAGCGAGACCGAAGAAGGCTCCGGCGAGAACGGAGACGCCGAGCGCGAAGAGCAACACGGTCCAGCTAATCGCAATCTCATTGAGCCGGGGCAGAGTCGCGGGAATGATTTCGAGCAGGAGTTTCCTGGTGAAAAAGAGAATCGTCAGGCCAGCGATTCCGCCGAGCATCGAAAGGAGCAGACTCTCGGTGAGCAGTTGGCGGATCAGCCGCATTCTTGCCCCGCCCAGCGCTTGGCGAACAGCCATTTCGCGCCCTCTCGCAGTGGCGCGCGCCAGGAGAAGATTCGCGACGTTGACGCATCCGATGAGGAAAACCAATCCCACCGCTCCCATCATGAGCAACAGCGGCTGCCGCACCTTGCCGACCACCGTTTCGCCTAAAGGAACAAGATGGACACTCCAGGCGCTTTCGGGCGGATAATCCGCGGGAAATTGTTTCTGCAAAGCGGCAACGAGTGCATCGAGGCGGCTCTGTGCGGCCTCGAGCGCGAGTCCGGGTTTGAGGCGTGCGATGGCTGTCCTCAGTACGCGTGAACTGCGCGTTCGAGGCGGCAACAGCACACTGGAAAAACCGCATGCAGCCCATATTTCGGTATTCCTTATTTCGGTGGTGCGGCCCTGATCGTGAAAATCAGGGGGCATGACGCCGACGACAAAGTAAACGTCGTTGTCGAGCCGCAAGGTTCTGCCGAGGATGTGCGGGTCGGCGCCGAAGTCCCGCTTCCAAAGTCCGTCGCTGATGACCACTTCAAGGTTAAAGCCAGATGTTGGATCGTCGGGATAGAACGCGCGGCCCAATTCGGCCTTCACGCCGAGCAGCGTAAAGTAATTCGGCGCGACAGACTTAAACTGGATGCGAGCGGGTTGAGACGAGCCCGTGACATTGACGGACCCGCTTCGCTCCGGCGATACGTATTGGAAGATTCCGGAACTCTGAAAGTCCTTCCACTCAGGCACGGACAAGCGAACGTCGTGCGCACCCACGCCGGGAAAATCTTCCTGAATGCGAACGAGTTGTTCGGGCTCCGGATAGGGCAACGGGTGCAGAAGCGTGGCATCGACGACGCTGTAAATGGCAGTCGTGGCGCCAATGCCCAAGGCGATCGTGAGGATCGCAATGGAAGTGAAGGACGGACTCCTGCCGAGACTGCGGATCGCGTAGCGCACGTCCCGCATGAGGATATCGAGCGAGACTCCGACGCGGACCGCGCGGACGTTCTCCTTGACTCGCTCCAAGCCACCAAGATCGCCGCGCGCTTTTTGGAGTGCGGCTTCAGGGGCCATTCCGTGGCGAACGTTTTCTGCGGTGGTCTGTTCGATGTAGGCGCCGAGCTCGTCGTCCAGCTCCTGTTCTAATCGTTTCTTGCGGAATAGAGTTTGAAAAAACGCGCGGAGCATGCGGTCCTCCTTTAGATCGCCCGGAGAGCGTTGGCCATGGCGAGCGAGATTCGCCCCCAGCGCTGCGATTCGGACTGGAGGCGTCCGCGGCCGGTGCGCGTGAGGTTGTAGAACTTGGCGCGGCGCTTGGTTTCCGACTCGCCCCATTCGGAAGAAAGCCATCCGGCTTGTTCCATCCGGTGGAGGGCCGGGAAAAGCGATCCAGCTTTGACCTCGAATGCTCCGTCGGTGATTTGGGAGATTCGACGAGAGATGCCCATGCCGTGCAGCTTATCGAGCGCGAGAGACTTCAAGATCAGGAGATCGAGGGTGCCTTGGAGAAGTTCGGGTTCTGCCATTGTCTTATAGAATGACTATAAGACAGCTCTTATAGAATGTCAATAAGAGACGTGCGGAAGCCGACCTGACGGGCGAGATAAGGATCCTCCCTGGTTGCGCAGCGCCTACAAATCCCGCGTCTCCCGATGTGACTTATGATTTACTCGCTTCGTCTTGGAACCCTTTCGTCGAAATGGATGAGAAATCGAAACGAAAAAGCCTGCGGCTTTGAACCAGCGGCTTGTGGGATCGTACGGACTACTTCGCAATCTTGTAAGTGCGCTCGCCCGCCTCGTTCTTCGCCGACTCGATCGCGACACCGTGCTTCTTGCCGGCGGTCGAGATCAAGCCCCCACGCTGTGGGCCCGCCAGTCGGTGGCTCTCATGATTTCGGCGAACGTAGCACCCTTGGCGCGGGCGATCATTTCCAGGATCTTTGCGCCCTTGCTCTCGGCCCGCGGGGCGGCGGCTTTCTTGGCCGCGGTGGGCTTGGCGGCCTGCTTGTTGGCTTTCGCGCCTGCCGCGGCTGCCTTTTCCGGTGCGGCCTTGGCTTTGGCACCCTTGTCGCTTTTCTTGGCCTTGGGCGCGCCCTTCTTCTGGCTGGTGGGCTTCTTGGCGGGAGCCTTCTCCGGCGCGACGTGCGCGCCCTGTGCCGCAACGGCGGCGGCTTTGTCGGGGGTGTTGGTTTCTGCGGTCGTCATATGGTAGATATCCTTTTCTGCGCGTGGTTGCGCAGGACGATGGATCGCTCTGTTCGAGCGAAAAGGCAAGTGGAAAGAGATGATGCCCGCGGGAAATAACGGCGCGGGGCGAATGCGTGGCGATTGGGAAGCCAGCGCTCCGAATACCGCCAGATGGATCATTGACGTGACTTCTTGGGAGTAATCTCCCACAACCCGTTTGCGCCTCTTAGGAGACAGGACTGCTCTCAGAACCCCGATCTGTGTCCGGTTTCGGAGACCTTTGTGCGTCTCGTTTCGTACGGCTGTGGAATTGGAGCCCTCGCCGACAGCGTAGTGGGCTAAACCTCAAATCTTCGGCTATAGTGAGGGCGTGGATTCGGCGCCGCCACAATCCCCGGATTGCCCGCTCCCGTCGCCTTCTCCCGATGGCGTTGAGACACTGCGCGGGATTCAGTTGCACCTGAAAAACCTGTCAGGACTTGAAATCCGCGATTTGTGGCTGGAAGCCGAAGCCGATACCGTCGGTCTTGGGAAAGATGAACTGGCGACTGTGCTGCTCACGCTCGGCGTCAATTACAACTACGGGCTGCCGCCAGGGGCCGCAGCCACGGTATCCGAAATCGCCAGCTTCTGGCGATCGCTTCACCTCCGGGACCTTGCTCTCGCCCACGCCTGCGCCCTTGGACGCGAGCCCGCGTGGCAACAATTCATGACCCGCTATCGGGATATCCTGATCCAAGCCGCGACCAGCATCACATCATCGGCGGCTCTGGGGCGCGAACTCGCCGATTCGCTCTACGCCGATCTATTCGGGCTTACGGAACGGGGGGAGAAACGCCGTTCGCCTCTCGCCTATTATTCTGGAAGAGGATCGCTGAAGGGCTTCCTGCGGGCGACGCTGGCCCAGCGGAACGTCGACCATCATCGCCGCACCCATCGTGAAACGCCCCTTCCTACGGAAGACTTACCCGCGGCGTCTCCTGGCGAGACGCCCACTACGGATATGCTCTCGCGGCTTGGCAGGACTCTGCGAACCACACTGGGGTCGCTTGCGGTCGAAGATCGCTTTCTTCTTTCCGCCTGGTTCCTTGACTGTCGCACCTTGCTCGAAATCTCCCGTGTCCTCGGCGTACACGAGGCGACGGTGAGCCGCCGGATCCAGCGCCTGACCGCCCGGCTTCACGACGCCCTCCTCGCGAATCTCCAGGCATCCGGCCTCAGCCGGGCCGCCGCTGAGGATGCTCTGGCTACCGATCCCAGAGATCTCGACGTGAATCTTCGCCTGCTTCTGCAAGCTTCCCACGGTGGAACGTTCTTAGAGCAGGAGACATCTACGGACCCCGAACGAACATGAGCAAGCACCTACATCCCGGAGTCCATCCCGACGCCGATACGCTCAGCGCCTTCGTTGAAGGTGTGCTGCCGGAACATGAGCGCGCCCACTGTCTGGCGCATCTTGCCGAATGTTCCCGCTGCCGGGAGGTCGTGTTCCTCGCCGGGGACGCCTCTGTGGCTCCGGCTCCGACCGTGCTGGTTCCGGCGCCCTGGCGGCGACGATGGTTCTGGCCGGCGCCACTTATAGCCGCGGCAGCCACTGTGTGTGTCGCAGTGCTGGGGGTTTGGCTCTACCTGCGATCGCGGACGGCGGCACCGCCGCGAGATTTGGTCGCCCATGCGACTCAGGCGCCTTCTTCGACGCCCGCTAAACCTGCCGAAACACCGGCCCCGCAGCCGATCGCCCGGAAGGCGATCGCTGCGCTGCCGCGCCGCGGCCAGCCCGAACCGAAGCCTGAAGAGCCGGCTGCCGCACCTGTCACAGTTTCCGAAACCGCGCCTATGCCCCCTCCTCCGGCTGCGGCGGCGCCTGCGAATCGTAGCGAGATGAGGGCGAGCGCGGCACAGACAGCTCCGCCTGCACCCCAACCTCCCTCCATCGTGGTTCAGACGGAGCCAGGATCGGCGGGAGCCTTATCCGGAATCTCCGGCACCGTCACGGACCCGACGGGCGCAGCGGTTTCCCAAGCGACGGTCCAGCTCCGCCGACTCGCGAGCAACACCACGACCAATGCACGCACGGACCAGGCGGGGCAGTTCAAGTTTGCCGACCTGCCACCCGGACCGTACGAATTGCAGATTACCGCGCCGGGATTTATGCGGGCATCCCAGCGGGTCGAGCTACATGCCCGGGAGGTCGCGGCGGTGAAGTCCGAGCTACAGATCGGCTCCGCCACTGAGACGGTAGAAGTGACCGCGGCAACTCCCACACTCCAAACCTCGTCCGCGCAAATGAGCACCAGTGGACGAAAGGCGGCCGCGCGACCAGAACCACGGCCGCTCCCCTCCAAACTGCCAGCCGAGACCACAGTGACAAGCGCCAAAGCCATGCTCGCGGTCGACTCCGCTGGAGCGCTGTTCTATAGCGGAAACTACGGAAAGGGTTGGAAAGCCGTGAAACCCCAATGGCCCGGCAAGATCGTTGACCTTGTGACTCCGCCTGAAGTGCCGGACTCCCGATCGGCACAGTTTCAACTCACGACAGATTCCGGCGCCTACTGGTTGAGCCGCGACGGGCGCCACTGGTACCCCGCACCCCCTCAGCACTAACTTCGCGGTTCCCCAAAAAAAAGAAAAGATCTTCTGCAAGATTGGCCGGCTTCCCCGTTCCCTGAAGTAGAGCGCGTGAAAACGCGACTGGAGGTTGGCCATGAACAAGTCTGTACTTTTCTCTCTGTGTGGTGCGTGTGTGCTGGTTTCGGGAATCGTCGCCGTGTTGACATCCCGCTCACTGGCCCAGCCAAGGGACGTCCGTTCGGTTAGCGCCACATACTTTCATGGCGCAATACGCGTCTCGATTCCGTATCGCGCACCTCGAACTGGCGAAGGAAGCCTAGCGGTGGAAATTCTCGACCCCGAAGATCGTCCTGCAGCGAGCATCGATGGGCACGCCGATGCCAATGCCGGTGAGGGATTTTGGAATCGGGAGCTCGTCCTGCCTAAGAACCTCCCCTTTGACGAGCTGGTATGGCACCGCCTCCGTTACCGATTCACGTATGCGAACGAAAAGGCTGTTCCGATCGAGGGTGTCACTTCGATTTCACGCATCCTCCGCCTTCCGGTGGTGCACGTCCTCGGTCAGCAGTCGTACCTGAGCGGAGGCGCCGCGGCCGTCCGTCTGATCGTCAACGAAGGAGACAACGAAACCCCAGTCACATCCGGGACCGTGCAGATCGAATTGATACAGCCCAGTCATAAGAACCAGGTTCTGTTCACGGGAACACTCAACGAGCGCGGCACCACTCCGGTGCAGTTTCACTTCCCGGCGGGCCTGGTGGGACGCTACTCGCTGCGCTACGCCATCGATACCTCTCTCGGGCCAGTCGAGCATGTCGAGGAGATCCAGCTCGAAGACAAATCCTCCATTCTCCTGACGACGGAAAAGCCGATCTATCAACCGGGTCAAACCATCCACGTTCGCGCCCTCGCACTCGACCGCGCAAACCATCAGGCCGTGGCCGGACGCCAGTTGACTCTCGAACTCGATGATTCCCGCGGCAACAAAGTGTTCCGGAAAATCACGCAAACAGATCCGTACGGCATTGCGTCCGCTGAGTTCGCTCTGGCCGACGAAGTCAACCTCGGAACGTACCACCTGCGGGCGATCCTCGGCAACGCCACCGAGGCATCGCAAAGCAATTCGGAGATCGCACTACAAGTTGATCGCTATGTGCTGCCGAGGTTCAAGGTCGCGGTTGAATTGTCCGGGAAAGACGCCAAGGGCAAACGAGGCTACCGGCCCGGCGACCACGTAACAGGGACCGTGCGCGCGAACTATTTCTTTGGAAAACCCGTGGACGGGGAGGTGACGGTGAAGGCGTCCGGATTCGATGTGGCGCGCTTCGATGCCGGCAATGCGAGCGGCAGACTGGACGGTGAAGGGGCCTTCCAGTTCGACATCCGCCTACCGGACTTCTTCGCCGGACGGCCCTTGAATCAAGGCGCCGCCTCGGTTCTTATTGAGGCGACCGTGAAGGATACGGCGGGACACAGCGAGAGTCGCGGCGAGCCAGTCACGGTGAGTGAATCTCCTCTGCTGATCACAATCGTTCCGGAGAGCGGGTCGCTGGTTCCGGGCCTGGAGAACCGCGTGTACATCCTGACGTCCTATCCGGACGGGACACCCGCTGAGTCCGACGTTCGTGTAGAGGCGGCTGGAAACGCGGTTCAAACAGCGACCACCGACAAAGGCGGAATCGCCATCGTGCCGCTGCCCGGCGGCGGCACGAGCGTCCGCGTGAAGGCCAGGGACCGCGAAGGAAACCACGCCTCCGTGCGAACGGAGCTTGATTCCCGCGCCGCGGGGTCCGACCAGGTGCTACTGCGGGCCGAGCGCGCGGTCTATCGCGCCGGCGAGCCCATTCGACTCGAAGTATTGTCCACCAGGCAAAGCGGCTGCGTATACGTGGACGCCGTCAAAGGCGGGCAAACCATCGGCACGCACGACCTGACTATCGCAAATGGCCGGGCGACCCTCGAAGTGACGGCCACCCCCGATATGACCGGGACAGTCGAATTCCATGCGTACCTGTTTGGCTCGAACGCATCCGTGACCGGCGACCGTAGGCTGGTCTTTGTGCAGCCCGCCGATGAGCTGAGAATCGAAACATCGCTCGACGCGCCGGTGTATAAGCCGGGCAGCGAAGCGCGCATTGGATTCCGGGTCACCAACAATCGGGGCCAAGGTGTCCAGGCCGCTTTGGGCGTGGAGATCATCGACCAGGCCGTCTTTGCTTTGGCCGAGAAACAGCCCGGATTCGCGAAAGTCTTCTTCTATCTGGAGCAGGAAGCGTTGAAGCCGCGCTATGAGATTCACTCGGTAACGCTCTCCGATGCGGTCACTTCGGCCGAACCGGCCGAATCCAATCGCCGGGACCGTGCGGCGCAAGTTTTGTTCGCCGCCGCGCAGCCAGTCGCGACCAACAACATTCCGGCGGAGTTCGGCCGCACGGTGCCGCAGGAAAAGTATCCACAATTCGCCTCACGCTACCTGGCGCGGCTGCGCGCTCAAATCGACCAGATCTCGAGCGTCGAATCCGGCGGAAATTCTCAGACGTGCGAAAACGAGCTGCTGGCGGCGGATTTCAAGAGAGCAAACTTCCGGGACGCCTGGGGCAACCATCTTCGCGTCGACAGCAATTCGCCGGGCACAAGGACGTTCGCAGTGCGGAGCGCTGGTGCCGATGGACAGTTCTACACGCCCGACGACCTGATTCAATTCCGCGAGGAGCACCACTGCCTCGCGCCCGCTTTCCAGGCTACCAGTCGTGGCGTAGACGTGCGCATCGAGCCCACCGGCGATTTTGGAACTGAAATCGGAGGAATCGTGACGGATAGCTCGGGAGCCGTGGTCGCCAGAGCCTCGATCAGGCTCAGAGAAAGGGCAACCGGGCACATTCACACGCTAGCCTCCGGCGCCGATGGCCGGTTCCAGTTATCGGGTCTCAAGGCCGGCACTCTGGAGTTCCAGGTTTCCTCCCCAGGATTCAGGATCGCGGCTCGGGAGATTTCACTGGCTGAAGGCGATCATGCCGTCTTCTCCGTCGCTCTCGAGGTCGGTGCGGTGACCCAAACTGTCGAGGTCATGGCAGCGGCTCCGATGATCAACATGATGTCCGCCGCGGTCGCCCGACCGAAAGCTTCGAGGGCGAACGAACCAACTCCAGCCACATCCCCGGGGACAACACTAGAGGCGCACGTGCGCTCGTGGTTCCCGGAAGCACTGTATGTCGCGCCGAAGATCATTACCGACAATCAGGGCCGCGCGAGCATCACCATTCCGATTGCCGACAACATCACCACATGGCGCATGGGGATGATGGCCTCGACCAAGCAGGGATCTCTCGGGAGCGGAACGTCAAGCCTCAAGGTGTTCCAGGATTTTTTCACCGAACTCGATCTGCCGGTGACCCTGACGCAAGGAGATCAGGTCTCGCTTCCCGTGGCAGTCTACAATTACACCGGCCAACGAGGACACGTCCGACTTAATCTCGCTCCCGACGACTGGTTTTCGCTTCTCGCCGACACATCTGAAAAGAGCTTCCTGGTCGAAAGCGACCGCGTCGGAGGATCGCAGTTCACCATCGAAGCCAAGCGGATCGGCAAATTCAAGCTCACGCTCAAGGCCGAACTGGAAGGGCCCGCCAGGCGCGCGGATATCGTCATCCGCGAGATCGAAGTGGTTCCAAACGGCCGCCAACAGACGCTGGCATTCAACGGTCGCGTGGAAGGCTCCGTCGCACACGCCGTGAACTTCCCGCCTGACGCGATTCCAGAAGCCGGCAGAATCTTCGTCCGCCTCTACCCCGGCCCACTGAGCCAGGTGGTGGAAGGCATGGACGCCATTCTCCGCATGCCCTACGGCTGCTTCGAGCAGACCTCTTCGGCGACTTATCCTAATGTGCTGGCCCTCGATTACATGAAGCGCACTAAGAAGCTGACACCCGAAGTTCACGCCAAGGCGGAGGGTTTTATCGCCAACGGCTATCAGCGCCTGCTGACGTTCGAGGTTTCCGGCGGCGGATTCTCCTGGTTCGGGCAGGCGCCCGCCAACAAGATCCTGACGTCATACGGCCTGATGGAGTTTGCTGACATGGCGAAAGTGCATGATGTGGACGCCCGTGTCATTCAGCGCACGCAACAGTGGCTTGCACGCCAACAGCAGCCCGATGGAAGCTGGAAACCCGACACCAGCTTCATCAACGAAGGCGCGACAAACCGGTATAACACTGACGTGTTGCGAATCTCAGCCTACATCGCCTGGGCCCTCCAGAACAGCGGGTATCAAGGGCCGGAGATCGAGCGGGCCCGCCAGTTCATTTCCCGAAGCCTGAGCGGGACTCGGGACGCCTATACTCTGGCCGTACTGGCGAACTTCGCGGCAGACTTCCACCAGGACCGCGCCCTGATTCGCCAGGTCGTCCAGCAGCTTGTCGATGTCCGCACGGAAAAGGATGACCAGGCATGGTGGACCGAGGAAGAAACTGTGGTCTTCGGCCGCGGCACGAGCGCAGCGGTCGAGACGACCGGACTGGCTCTACAGGCGCTGCTCAAGTCCGGCGAGGCGCCAGCCGTCGCGCGCAAAGCCTTGAACTACATAGCAGCACGGAAGGATGCCTCTGGCACCTGGGGCACCACGCAAGCGACGATCATCGCTTTGCGGGCGCTGCTGCTATCGATGGAAAAAGGCTCGGCCGAAGTTCGTGGAACCGTCGAAATTACGCTCAACGGCAAGCCGGCCGGGCGACTCACGCTTACTCGAGAGAATGGGGACCTGTTCCATCAATTCGTATTGAAGGACATCGCATTCAGCGGGTCGAACCGGGTGGGAATCCGCTTCGAGGGCGAGGGCAGCCCAGCCTATCAAGTGGTCGGCGAATACTTCGTGCCCTGGACCGCCAAGACCGCCGATGAACCGCTCGCGATCGAGGTGAGCTACGACCGCACGCGTCTGTCACAGGGTGACCTTGCATCCGCAACCGCAACGGTCAAAAATCACTTGTCGAAGACCGTCAATATGGTGATGGTCGATCTCGGCATTCCGCCTGGCTTCGACTTGCTCACCGAAGATTTCGACGATTACCGGAGCAAGAGCGCTGGACGCAAGAGCGGCCGCCTGGAGAAATTCAACCTGACGGCTACGCAGGCCATTCTCTATTTTGATTCTATCGGCGCGGGGGAGACGATCGCGTTGCGCTACCGTCTCCGCGCGAAGTACCCGATCCGAACGCGAACGTTCCAGTCGCGGGTCTACGAATATTACGAGCCTGAGGTGAAGTCCGTTGCGCGGCCCGTCGAGATGGAGATCCGAAAACGCTGAGATACCAGAGGCGAAGGCAAGGCGGTCACAATTAGGCGGCGACCGCGAAGTACGAGATTGACGTCGGTGAAGGCGGGAGTCCCAATGCCCGCCCAGCAGCGCGAGCAACTAAACTATCCAATATTCAGTTCTCCTCAAGGCCCTGAAACGAGCGCGCAAGCTGGCTGGCCCGACGCAAGTACAACTCGCCAAGCGGCTCAGCGAAACTCAGACGTTTGTGTCCAAGTGCGAACGCGGGGAGCGGCGGATTGACGTGATGGAGTTGCGGATGTTTTGCCAGGCATTCGGGCTGAGTCTGAAGCAGTTCGTCAGCTCGTTGGAAAAGGCGATAGGGCAGAGGGAACATCGATAAGGGCGCTTGGGCGTCCCAGCTGCCGTTGACGGCAATCGCCGAGGCTGGTTCGGCCCAGATCTACGTCCTTCATGATCTTGCGCAATTGGACCTTGATCCCGTTGCGGCTCAGTTCAAAGTGGTTGTCAGCGGGCACTCGCACAAGCCTGGCCACGCTGAACGGAATGGCGTCACTTACCTGAACCCAGGGAGTGCCGGGCCTCGGCGTTTTCAATTGCCGATCACGGTCGCGCGCCTCGATTTGCGGACGCTTCCATGGAGGGTCGAGTTTATCGACCTGTCCCAATGAGAAAAGCAGAAACTTAATTGGCCGGCGTTCACCCGGATCAGGCTCCCCGACCGGCGTTGATCTCGTTTCTCGACGCGATTTACGGCCTTCGGCGCGCAACTCAGAGCAGTTTCCGAGTGCCGCGTGATATGGACGGGCTTCTGTTACGTTCACAAGCCGACTTTTGGTAACCTATCGGATCTCGGCGAGTGTCCTGGCGATCATGCACCCACCGCGATCCGCCGATTTCAGATCGCGGAGAAGCCGCCGTCGACAGACAACTCTACCCCATTCACGAAGCTCGAATCGTATGAAGCAAGAAACAGCGCGACTGCCGCAATTGCCTCAGGACGACCCATCTTTCCCCGCGGGATCAGGGATTCGAACATCTGCTTCGCCTCCTCGTCGAGAACCTGGTCCTGCATCGGTGTGGCGATCGGCCCCGGCGTCACGCAGAACGCGTTGCCGCTGTTCAACGTGTTCGTTGACTTTACTAATCGGTTCGTGTGGTATCGGTGTCGATGGGTCAGGGCCTGGGGCTCGCGGGCATCTCGGAGGCCCGCGCCAGTGCTTGCGTGTCGATATACTCCTTGATGTGCGCCACTTTGCCATCTCGAATGGTAATGTCGAAGACCCACTCGTCCTTGTACGGCTTATTCGTAGCATAGATTTTTCCCGTAGCGACGCCGATGACCAGAACCCGGTCTCCCTGCGCCACGAATTCGGGGGGCTTTGGGTATT
>JBEKOZ010000039.1:0-20221 GCA_049521275.1 Bryobacteraceae bacterium
GCCTGGCAAGCCCTGTTCATGGCGAAACTGTATCACCAGCTCTCGCCCTCCGAAGCCCCCGCAAAAAGCCCCTGGCAAGCGATCCTGATGCAGTCCTCCTTGCAGCCTCTCGGCCTAGTCGTGCCGCTTCCCTTCCCGTGGATCACCGCGTTCTTTCGCAATGTCGCGTTGTACGCGGCGCTGGGCCGGCCCGACGCGCTCGCCGCCGCCCGCCGCCAATCCGTCTACGCAACGCGTCAGAATTGGGGAGTGCTCACGATCGTCGCCCTCGGCGCGCTGCTGCTGTTCGCGAACGTGCTGGTCTCGATCGCGCTGCTGCCGCAACTCGCGCGTTCGTTCCTCGGAATTGAAGGCGACCTGGCCAGGCTCGGCATGGGCATTCTCAATCTGACCACGTTTGGAGTCGCTGCCGCGATCACCTGGCTCGCCGTCGATCCGCTCCTCGATGCGGTCTACGTACTGCGATGTTTCTATGGCGAATCCGTCGCCACCGGCGCCGATCTGCGCGCCGCTTTGAAACGGGCAGTAGTCGTGTTTCTCTTCGTAATCACCGCCGCGCGTGCCCAGTCGATCGATGAGAAAAAGCTTGACCACGCCATTGACCAGGTGGTGCATCAACGGGAGTTCACCTGGCGCGCGCCCCGCCCCTCCGGCGCCGAACCGCAAGGCAAGTGGGTCGGTTGGTATCGAGCCTCAGTGAAGTGGCTCGGAGAAACATGGGATTGGATCTGGCAGAAAATTGAGGACTGGCTGCGACCTCAGCAGGAGTCCGGTGGAAGCGATAAAGAGGCGCAGGTAAACAGGAAAGCGATGCTGGCGCTGATCGCCTTCATCGTCGCCCTCATCGCCGCCGGAGTGGTCGTGTATCTCCTGCGAAGGAAAAAAGTCGCCGTAATCGCGGCCCAAGCAGTTACCGCCGCGCCGGCGGTGAATCTTGCCGATGAATCGCTGACCGCGGATCGACTTCCGGAAAGCGAATGGCTTTCGCTCGCGGATGAATGGATGGAGAAAGGTGATTTTCGATTGGCTCTGCGCGCCATGTATCTCGCGGCACTGAACTATCTGAGCGCTAAGGATTTAATTTCAATCAGGCGGTGGAAGAGCGGGCTCGATTACCGTCGCGAGCTGGCCCGCCGGGCGCGTTCGAAGCCGGAATTGCCGCTCGCCTTTACTCGTGGCGTCGCGATTTTCGAGCAGGGCTGGTACGGCCGCCACCTGGTGGATCGCGCGATGGCCGAGTCTTTGGCAAATGGTTTCAAGGAGATGAGATCGCATGGTCAGTAAAGTCGCGACCATAATCATCTTGATTGCCCTAGCCTGGGGGTTGACCGAGGTGGTGGTTTCACCGCTCGAAACCGGGGCAGTTTATCCCGAATATTCTTCGCTGCGATCCGATCCGATGGGCAGCCTGGCGCTCTATGAAAGTATTGGCAAAGTATTGAAGGTAGAGAGGTTATTCAAGTCGCGCAGGCAGGTTGACGCGGGGCCGGGGACGACGTTTTTCGTGCTCGGCGTCAATCCTGTCGCGTGGGCAAAGCTCAAGGAAGAGACTTTCAAGGAGTATGAGGAGCTGACCAGTCACGGCGCGCGACTGGTCATCGCATTTTTGCCGGTGTCTCGCACCATAGATCAGGAGACAGGGTGGCATATCCACTTTGCTGACAGTGGTTTGCGGGGTGGTCCGGAATGGAAGACGCTGGACCGCAATGCGAATGCGCTGGAACGGAAGCTCGGCGCAGGCTCGGTGGTGCTGGTGGGAAATAGCTATCCCTTAAGTAATGAAGGACTTAGAGACCAGCATGACGCCGCTTTGCTGATTAAACTCGCGGGGCCGGCGAAGGAAATCGTGTTCGACGAGAACCACTTCGGGGTCATGGAAACCGGCAGCGTCACTAAGTTGATGCGGAAGTATCACTTAGAGGGGGCTCTCGCGGTGCTGGCACTGGTCGCCGGGCTGTTCCTGTGGCGCAGCGCATCGAGCCTGCTGCCATCCCGCGCGCCCCGCTCCGATCAGCCGGTGACCGGGAGGGACTCGCTTGAGGGCATGACCGCGCTGCTCAGGAGGGGCATCGCGGAAAAGGATTTGCTGCGAGTGTGCTACGAAGAGTGGAAAAAAACATCCTCAAATGACGATAAAGTGCACAATATCGCTCTGTATGAGGCCTTATTTGACCATAAAAACGTTGTTGCAGGCTATAAAGCGCTGATGGAGAAACTATGACCGAACGACTGGAACAACTGCATCAGACGCTCAACCGGGCGAGAACCGAGGTCGCGAAAGTGATTTTGGGGCAGGACGCCGCGATCGACAGCGCACTCACCGTGATCCTGACGCGGCAGCACGCGTTGATTGAAGGCGTGCCGGGCGTGGCGAAAACTTTGCTGGCGCGGACGCTCGCGCACGTGCTGGGCTGCGAGTTCGCGCGCATCCAATTCACGCCGGACCTGATGCCGGCCGACATTACAGGCACCAGCGTTTTCAATTTCGAGCGCAATGAATTTCACCTGGTGAAGGGGCCGGTGTTCACGTCGTTTCTGCTGGCCGATGAAATCAACCGGGCGCCGGCGAAAACGCAATCGGCGTTGTTGCAGGCGATGCAGGAGCGGGCGGTGACGATCGATCGCGATACGCATGCGCTGTCGGCCGACTTCACGGTGTTTGCCACGCAGAATCCGATTGAGTATGAAGGCACGTATCCGTTGCCTGAGGCGCAGAAGGACCGGTTCCTGTTGAAAATGCCGATGACCGCGCCGGAGCGCGAGGATGAAATGGAGCTGGCGAAGCGGATGCTGGGAGTAGACGCGCCGGAGACGTGTCTGGATCGCGGCGACGTTCACGCGGTGCTCGGCGAAGGCGATTTGGCGCAGGCTCGCGAGGCGTTGATCGATGTCGCAATGCGCGACGAGCTGGTGGCGTACATCGTCGACCTGGTGAGGCGGACGCGCACGCATGAGAGCGTGCTGGTGGGCGCGGGTCCGCGCGCGACGCAAGGGCTGGTGGCGGCAAGCCGCGCGCATGCGGCGATTGCGGGGCGGGATTTCGTGACTCCGGATGACGTGAAGGCGATGGCAATTCCGGTGCTGGATCACCGGCTGATTCTGCGGCCGGAGTTCGAGATCGAGGGGATGACGGCGGCGGAGGCGGTGCAGAAGATTCTGGAAAGTGTGGCGGTGCCGGTTTGAATGAGCCTGAAGGTCCAATCACGAGTCCTTTTCGCCGTGATGCTGATATTCCGCCTTATGGTTGGTTTCGTCGTGCTCGTGTGGAGCCCCTATTCCATCTTGTCCGCGCATCCTGGACGACCCGTTGCGGAACTCATGCCGCTCACGGTTGCCGGAGTGTTGCTGATGGGCGCTGGTGGATTTGGCTACATCTGGTGCGTGTGGGATTTTGCTTTTACGGGCCTTTCTTTCAGCCCTGGCTTGCTCGTAGCGAGGGGAATTTACGGCTTCGTGAGGCATCCGATGTACTCCAGTTCGATCGCGGTCGTGTTGGGCGAAAGCCTATTCTTCAAATCCTGGAGACTATTGGGATATGCATTGGCGAGCGCGGTGTTGCTGAATTTATTAGTGATGCTTTGCGAAGAACCGGCCATGGTGAAAAAGTGGGGCGTGGGCTACCGGGAGTATGCTGCGCGGGTGCCTCGTTGGATTCCGCGGATTCCTAAACGCGAGTTTCATGGGTAAGCGCGGCGTCATCTTTATTTGTCACGGTCCGCATGCTGACGAGGCTGCGGAAAAAGTCGTAGGGATCGCTCCCTGTGGTCGCGGCTCGGAATCGGCGCTACGTAACATCAATCGCTTCCCGAGCCGCGACCAGAGGGAGCGATCATCCGGGGCGACTTTTTCAGAGGTAGTGTCCGCATGCTTACGCATGGCGGTTCCGTGGCTCGAAAACGTATGTCGGGTAAAGGCGGCTAGGAAGAAGACGGTTGCGCGCGCGAACGTTGGTGTGCGGATGGGCAAGGATTTATGATTCCTTCTTCGCGGATGATTTGGGTGGTTGCCGTGGTGGGTTTTCCGGCGGCTATTGTGGCGGCTTTGTCGCCTTCGGCGCGGATGGCGGCTGGGGTGTGTCTGGTTGTGGTCGGGGCGGTGATTTTGATGGATGCGGTTCGTCGGGAACGGGCCTTACTTGGGATTCGAGTTGAGCTGCCTGCTTTGGTGCGGATGTTTAAGGACCGGACGGCGGAGATTCGGGTGCGGGTTCATCATGCCCGGCGGATTCGCGTTGGCGTGGTGGTTCCCGATGGGATTTCCGCGGAGTTCGAGGAGACCGATGTGGAATCGCCGTCGGAGACTGCGGAGTTTATTTGGAAATGGACGGCGCACCGGCGGGGGTTGTATCGCGTGGACGCGGTCTATCTTGAAGCTTTGTCGCCGTGGGGGATGTGGCAGGTGCGGCGCAAGGATGCCGCGGCGATGGAGATTCGCGTGTATCCGAATTTGCGGCGCGAGGAGGATTTGAGGGCTCTGCGGCAGGGGGTGAGCGGGGTCCATGCGATGCGGCAGATCGGGCGCGGGCGGGAGTTTGAGAAGCTGCGCGAGTATCTGCCTGGGGATGGATTCGAGGAAATTCATTGGAAGGCGACGGCTCGGAGGGGGAGGCCGATTACCAAGGTTTTCCAGGTGGAGCGGACACAGGAAGTGTACGTGATCATCGACCGGTCGCGATTGTCGGCGCGGCAAGCCGGGGTTGATACAACTGACGAGACTACGCTGGAGCGGTCGATTGCGGCGGGGCTGATTGTGGGCGCGGCGGCGGAGAAGCGTGGGGATTTGTTTGGCCTGGCGGCGTTTTCGGATCAGGTGGACGCGTTCGTACGGGCTCGCAACGGGAAGGCGCATTACGCGGCTTGCCGGGATGCGATTTACCAGCTGCATCCGAAGCCGGTGACGCCGGATTTCGACGAAATTGCTACCTTCCTGAGGCTGCGGCTGCGCCGGCGGGCGCTGTTGCTGTTTCTGACTTCGCTGGACGATCCGGTTCTGGCGGAGAGTTTCGCGAGGGCGACGAAGCTGCTGGCGCGGAGGCACCTGGTGCTGGCGGGGATGCTGCGGCCGGCTTCGGCTCGACGATTGTTTGAAGACGGCGGCGTCGAGTCGGCGGAGGATGTTTATCGGGAGCTGGCGGGGCACATTGCGTGGAAGAGGTTGAAGGAGCTGGAGGCGACGCTGGCTCGGCAGGGGGTGAGGTTGACGGTGATCGACCCTGAGAATTTTTCGGGGGCGTTGATTGGGATTTATGATTCGGTGAAGCAGAGGCAGTTGTTGTGAGGTCGGCTGTGGGTTACGGACCGGGCCTCGCCACGAGTGGCGACGCGGCACGCCTGGGGGCGCGCGCCACATAAGTGGGCTCGGGTTGAGAGGAGGGGTTGACAAATCGATCTCGGGGGGTCCGGACACGCCGGCTGAAGCCGGCGCTGCAAGCTGAAGCTCGCGCCACCAAGCTGTCAGGGGTGGGGCTTTCTTGTGGCGGTTATGCCTAGGATCACGAAGAGGAGCAGCACTATGCCTTGGGTGATTTGGAAAGGCGGACCGGATGGGGTTAGGCCGGGGACTTTCTCGAAAAGCTGGACTACCAGAACGAAGACGTTGAGGTAGAGCGCGATCACGGCGGCGATTGCGTACGTTTTGCGCCAACGGCCGCGCGCGCGGAATGCGATCGTCAGGACGATCAACGACAGGATGCCGATGATGTGGCCGGGCGTCAGTTTGTGGATCGGAAAGAAGAAGCCCGTTACGCTGGTGGCTACCGTGGTCCACAGGAAGAGAGCGGTCAAGGATTCGGAGCGTTTGTAGGTCAGCACCAGAAGGCCTGAACTGATTCCTACCAGGCTCAGGATGACGTGAAAGACGGTCAGCGCGGTTAAGAGCATGATGATAGTGTAGTCGAGAGTGATTCTCGATATTTCGCGATTTGTGGAGACGGAGAGGCCGCATTGGACGGCGCTTGAGCGGTCGCTCGAATGGCTGGAAACGAATCCTCAGGCGCGGTTGACGGTGAGCGAAGTGGAGAATCTGCACACGCTCTATCAAAGGGCATCGGCGGATCTGGGACGGGTCCCGGATGGGGAGTTGAGAAGGTACCTGGAATGGCTGGTTTCGCGGGCTTATGCGGAGATTCATGAGGCTCGGGAGCGGCAGCGGTTCAGGCCCTGGAGGTGGGTGAGCGAGGAGTATCCGCGGACCTTCCGGAAGCATTTGCGGGCATTCCAACTGGCCGCGGTGTTGACCCTCGGAGGGACGGCGTTTGGGGCGCTGGCGCTGAAGATCGATCCGGAGGCGAAGAGCGTCATTATGCCGTTTGAGGGGCTACAAGGGTCGCCCGCGGAGCGCGTCGCGAAGGAACGCGCGGATCAGGGGCGGCACATGACGGGGCAGAAGAGCCGGTTTTCGGCCGAGTTGATGACCCACAATACGCAAGTCGCGCTGACGACCCTGGCGTTGGGGATGACGTTCGGGTTCGGGACCATCGTGATGCTGTTTTATAACGGGGTGATTCTGGGGGCGGTGGCGTTCGACTATGTTCACGCGGGGCAGACGGTGTTTCTGATGGGATGGCTGCTGCCGCATGGGGTGATTGAGATTCCGGCGATTCTGGTGGGCGGGCAGGCGGGACTGGTGATCGCGTATGCGCTGATCGGGTGGGGCAGCCGGATTTCGCGGGCGGAGCGGCTGCGGATGGTATCGAGAGACGTGGTGACGCTGGCGGGCGGCGCGGCGCTGATGCTGGTTTGGGCGGGGATCGTCGAGTCTTTCCTGTCGCAGTATCATGAGCCGGTGATTTCCTACGGGACGAAGATCGCGTTCGGGTTCGTGGAGGCGGCGCTGCTGACGTCCTACCTGGCGCTGGCGGGAAGAAAAATTTCATGAAGGGCGACACGCTGACGGTGCGCACTCCGGAGGGGATCGAGTTCGGGCTGCCTTTGGCGGGGCCGGTGAGCCGGATGCTGGCGTTGCTGGTGGATATCGCGGTGGTGATGACCATCGGCAGAGTGGCGGAGCAGATTCTGGCGCCGCTGGGATTTCTGGGGGCCGATTTTTCAGAAGCGATCAAGATGCTGGCCTATTTCGTGATTTCGCTGGTGTATATGGGGTTGGCGGAGTGGTTGTGGCGGGGCCAAACGGTGGGCAAGCGGCTGCTGCGGCTGCGGGTGGTGGATGCGGGCGGGCTGAAACTCGAGCCGAGCCAGGTGATGGTGCGCAACCTGATGAGGTTCATCGACGCGCTGCCGGCGCTGTACTTAGTGGGCGGGATCGCGTGCCTGGTCAACCGGCACCGGCAGCGGTTGGGGGATCTGGCGGCGGGAACGGTAGTGACCAGGGCTCCGAAACTGTCCCGCCCGGATCTGGATCGGATATTGGGCGGGAAGTTCAACTCGCTGGCGGAGACGAGGCATCTGGCGGCGAGGCTGCGACAGAAGATTTCTCCGGAACTGGGCGCGATTGCGCTGGAGGCGCTGCTGCGGAGGGAGGAGATCGAGCCGGAGGCCCGGCTGGCGCTGTTTGGGGAAATGGCGCGACATTTCCGCGGCCTCGTGGAGTATCCGGCGGAGGTGGTGGAGCAGATTTCCGACGAGCAGTATGTTCGCGACGTGGTGGAGATTCTTTTTGGGGGGGCCAAAAGAAGTAGCCAGCAGCCAGTAGCCAGCAGCCAGTAGCCGAGCTATTCTGGGTACTGGCTATCGACTACTCTTTAGTCCCTTGCTACGCGCACTTGTTTGTGGTGAAGTGGAGAAGTTATGAAACGCTGTAAACTCTTGAAATTCCTGGTTCTACCAATCCTATTGCTGCTGCTGGTTTCGTGTAATCGCGATCCCAAGGTGAAAGCGCAAAGGCAGTTGGAGAATGCCAATAAGTTTTTTGCCAAGGCTAAGTACCGGGAGGCGGCGATTCTGTACCGGCGGGCGATCCAGCTGGACATGCGTTTCGGGGAGGCCTACTACCGGCTGGCGCTCACCGAGTTGAAGCTGGGCAGTTACGGCGACGCGATGCGAGGGCTAAGGCGGGCCGTGGAGTTGGAGCCCCAGAATACCGACGCGATTACCAAACTGGCGGATATATATCTGCTGGCGGCGGCGCAGAATAGAGGGCTCGCCGAGCAGCTGTTGGGCGAGGTGAAGGACTTAGCGGACAAGCTGCTCGCAATGGATCCGGGTTCCTACGACGGGCACCGCATCAAGGGCCAGGTCATGCTGCTGACCAAGGATCCGGCCGGGGCGGTGGCGGAGTTCGCGAAAGCCAACCAGGTGAGGCCGTACCAGCCCGATCTGGTGCTGGCCTATTTTCAGGCGCTGGTTCTGAACAAGCAGTTTCCGGAGGCGGAGAAACTGGCGCGCGATTTGCTCGAACGGGAGAAAACGTACGGGCGGATTTACGATTTGCTGTACTTGCAGTATGCGAAGCAGGGTAATGGAGCCGCGGCGGAGGAGCTGCTGAAGCTGAAGGTGGCGAATAATCCGACGCAATCGCATTACCTGGTGCAACTGGCGACGCACTATTACGTGACCGGCAAGAAGGCCGAGATGGCGGCGACGCTCGACCGGCTGTCCGACGAGAAGGTGTTTCCGGAAGGGCATCTGGTGGCGGGGGATTTCTACTTTCTGCGGTTAAGGGAACTGGATCTTGCCCAGGCGCAGTATGAAGCGGGGATGAAGGCGTTTCCGAAACAGAAGGCGACCTATCAAAAGAAGCTAGTGGAGTTTTTCGCGCTCACGGGAAAGAATCGGCAGGCGAATGATCTGGTGACGGCGATTCTGAAGGAAAATCCTAAAGACAACGACGGGGTCGCGATGCGCGCGGCGCTGATGCTGACGACGGGAAATCGGGACCAGATCAATATGGCGGCAAACGATTTACAGTCTTTGGTGACGGCAAATCCGCAAAATCACCTGTATCATTTCAACCTGGCGCGGGCACTGATCGCCAAGGGCGAAATCGAGCCGGCGCGGTTGCAGCTGGAACAGTCGATCAAGCTGCGCAGCGACTACATCGGAGCGCGGGAACTGCTGGCGCGGATCTACATGGCGAGGAGTGAACCGGCGAAGGCGCTGAAGGAGGCCGACGGGATCCTGGCGATCGACAAGAACAACCTGAGGGCCCGCTTGATCCGGTCGGGCGCGCTGATGGGAGTCGGCGATAAGGACAAGGCGCGGACGGAGCTGGAGCTGATTACGAAGACGTCTCCGCAGAACCAGGAGGCCAGGTATCAGACCGGATACCTGGCGTATCAGGAAAAGGATTACAAGAAATCCGAGCAGATTTTCTCCGAGATCTACAAATCGAATCCGAACGATACGAGGGGGCTGATGGGGGTGACGGAGTCGCTGGCGGCCGACAAACGCATGGACGACGCGATCAAGGAAATACAAAAGGCAATCGACCGAGATCCTCAGCGCGGCGAATTGAAACTGGCGCTGGCGAAGTATTACTTTCGAGCGGAGCGTTATGACGATGCGCTCGGGATTTATCGGGCGCTGTTGACGCAAGACCCGCGGTCACCAGGGTTGTTGTTCCAGATGGCGGAGACCGAACGGCGCAAGGGCGACTTGAACGCGGCGGCGGAGACGTTCCGGCGCTGTAGCCAGTCCGCGCCCTCGGATACGCTGTGCCTGACGCAGCTGGCGCTGATTCTGGACGCCACGGGCAAGAAAGAACAGGCGGGGCCGATTTACGAGCAGATCCTGAAGATCCGGCCGGATAGCCCGGTGGCGCTGAACAACCTGGCGATGATCAAGGCGGACGAGGGCGTGGATCTGGACCAGGCGCTGACGATGTCGCAAAGGGCGCGGCAGCAGATGCCGAACGAACCCGAGGTGAACGACACGCTTGGCTGGATTTACGTCAAAAAGAACCTCAGCGAGGACGCGATCCGGGTGTTCAAGGATCTGACGACGCAGGTTCCAGGCAATCCGACGTTCCACTATCACTACGGCATGGCGCTGCTGCAAAGAGGCGACAAGCCGTCGGCGAAAAAAGAGCTCGAGACGGCGCTTTCAGACAAGCCATCGAAGTCCGACGAGGCGAAGATTCGGGACTTGCTGCAAAAGATCGGGCCCTGACCTGAGACCAACTCCGTCGTTTCCGTACATCGCTCCATTTGCGGTGTTCATGGGGTTGCTCGCGCTGCACTCCGTGTGGCCGCTGGCCGACCTGTCCGACCAGATTCTACGCGTGACGGTGATGACGGCGGTGCTGTGGTTCGTCCTTCGAGGACCCTTCCGGCCGGCGCTGGACCTGCGGGTGCGGCACCTGGCGGCGACGGTCGCGATCGGAGTGGCGGTGTTCGCGTTGTGGATCGCGCCCGATCTGCTGATCCCCGGCTATCGCCATTTCAGGCTGTTCGACAACGCAGTGACGGGCAGGGCGGCGACGTCTCTTTCGGCCTCCGCAACGATCGCCTGGCCGGTGCTGGCGCTGCGCATGATTCGCGCGGTGGTGATCGTGCCGATCGTCGAAGAGCTGTTCTGGCGCGCCTGGCTGATGCGCTGGCTGATCGATAGCGATTTCCAAAAAGTTCCGCTGGGGAAATACACCGCGTTTTCGTTCTGGACGGTGGCGGTGCTGTTCGCATCCGAACACGGACCTTACTGGGACGTCGGCCTGGTGGCGGGAATTATTTACAACTGGTGGATGGTGCGCACGCGGAGTCTGGGCGACCTGATTCTGGCGCATGCGGTGACAAATTTCGTGCTGAGCGCGTACGTGATCGCGGCGGGAAAATGGGAATACTGGTTATGACAATGGAACGAATTCGCCCGGAGGCGCGCGCAGCGCAGGCGAGGGTCGCTTTCTTCGACTTCGACGGTACGCTGTCGCTGGTGCGCTCCGGATGGATGGACGTGATGGTCCCGATGATGGTCGAGATCCTGGCGGACCTGAAGACGGGCGAGAAGGAAGCGGAGCTGAAGGCGGTGGTAGAGGATTTCGTGTGGCGGCTGACCGGCAAGGAGACCATCTATCAGATGATCGAGTTTGCCCAAAATGTCGAGCAGCGCGGAGGCAAGGCGCTGGATCCGCTGGAGTATAAGAAAATGTATCTGGACCTGCTCTGGGAGCGCATCCGGAGCCGGGTGGAGGAGCTGAAGAGCGGCCGCGCCGAGCCCGAAAAGTACATGGTTCCGGGGGCGCGGGCGCTGCTCGAAAGTTTGCGGGAGCGCGGGCTGAAGATGTACCTGGCCAGCGGGACCGACGAAGTGTATATGAAAGAAGAGGCGCGGCTGATCGACGTGGCGAAGTATTTCGACGGCGGCGTGTATGGAGCGCTCGACGATTACAAAAGTTTTTCCAAAAAGATTCTGGTGCAGCGAATCCTGGCGGGCGCGGATGTTTTGGGCGAGGAGATTATCGGCTTCGGCGACGGCTATGTGGAGATCGAAGAGGTGAAGCTGGTGGGCGGCGTGGCGGTGGGGGTCGCGTCGACGGAGCCGGAATGCATGGTGGTCGACGACTGGAAGCGCCAGAGGCTGATTGGCGTGGGCGCGGATTACATCGTGCCGAATTATCTTTGCCACAAGGAGCTGCTGGGGGCGCTGTTCGGCTAACGGCGTGATCGCTCCCTGCGGTCGCGGCTCGGTAGGCGGGGCATCGAGTTGAGTGGGGACCATGTCAAAGTACGAAATCTTCGATCGCGGGCGGCTGGTGGTTAAGCCGCTGGGTGAGCGGACCAACGATCTGGAGATCGGCCACTGGCTGGCGCTCGGGGACGAGACGCCGGCGTTTGCGCATGTCGATTTGCGAGAAATTGCAGTGCGCCTGCGCGCGGCGAAAGAGCGCGGCGCGGCGCGGTTGCTGGCGATGGGTGCGCACGTGTTGCGATCCGGCGTGAACCGGCACCTGATCGACCTGATGGAGCGCGGGTTCGTGACGCACATCGCAGTGAACGGCGCGGCGGCGATTCACGACTACGAACTGGCTCGCATCGGTGCGACCACGGAGAGCGTCGCGCGCTACGTAAAGAGCGGAGAGTTCGGGCTGTGGCGCGAAACGGGTGAACTGAACGACTGGATTGTGGAGGCGGCTCGAGAAGGTTACGGGCTGGGCGAGAATGTCGGCCGCAGGATCGCCCAAAGCGATTACCCGTATCGCGACTGGAGCGTTTTCGCGGCGGCGTATCGATTATCGGTGCCGGTGACGGTGCATGTCGGGATCGGCTACGACATCCTGCATGAGCATCCCAACTGCGACGGAGCGGCGGTGGGCGAGGCCAGCTATCGCGATTTCCTGATTTTCGCGCGCGCGGTGGAGCGGCTCGAAGCCGGCGTGCTGATGAACTTCGGCTCGGCGATCATGGGGCCGGAGGTTTATCTGAAGGCGCTGGCGATGGCGAGAAATGTCGCGCACCAGGAGGGTCGGAGCATCGCGAAATTCACGACCGCGGTGTTCGATGTCGTGCCGATTCATGGCGATTTTCGCAGCGAATTGCCGAAGTCCGATCCCGGCTATTATTTTCGTCCGCACAAGACGATCCTGGTGCGGACGGTGAAAGACGGCGGCGAAAGTTTCTATTTCTGCGGGGAGCATCGGGGCACACTTCCCGCCTTATGGCGGGAACTGCGCCCGTAGCCAGTAGCCAAGGTAGCCAGTAGCCAGTATGAACGCGGCGGAGATTTTGAGGAGATTTCGGGACCTGCGGGTTTTGGTGGTGGGAGACGTTTGTCTCGACCGGTGGTGCCGGTACGACCCCCGGGAGGGTTTGCCTTCGCGCGAGACGGGGCTGCCTCGGGTTGGCGTGGTGTCGACTGTGGTGACAGCGGGGGCGGGCGGGACGATCGCGAATAATCTGGCGGCGCTGGGGGCCGGGCGTGTGGCTGTGCTGGGCGTCGTGGGTGAGGATGGATTTGGATTTGAGCTCTCACGCGCTTTGGGCGAACGAGGGATCTCGACCGATTTTCTGATCCGGTCTTCTGAGGTGCCGACGTTCACGTATACCAAGCTGATCAATTCCGCGACGGACGAAGAGGATTTGCCTCGTATCGATTTTATTCACACGCGGGAGATTTCTGAAGCGCTTGAGTCGCGGGTTTTGGATTTGCTTAAGGAAGCTGCACAGGATTTCGACATCGTGATTGTTTCCGATCAGGCCGAGACGGCCGCGGGCGGAGTAGTTTCGGCGCGGGTGCGCGAGGCGCTGACGCCGATCGCTCAGCAAAAAGTCGTGTGGGTGGATTCGCGGGTTCGGGCGGAACATTTTCGCGGGGTGATTTTGAAGCCGAATCGCGACGAGGCGGAGGCGGCTTCGAGCAGGGCTCTCGGGCGGGTCGATTTTTCCGCGTTGCGCGCGCACACGGAGGCGCGGCTGCTGATTGTCACGCGTGGGGGCGAGGGCGCGCTGGTGCTGGACGAGCACGGAGAGTCGATGGTGGCGGCGCGGACGGTTGAGAAGCCGGTCGACATCTGCGGCGCGGGCGACAGCTTCTCGGCCGGTGGGGCGATGACGCTGGCCGTGACCGGGTCGGGCGTCGAAGCGGCGCGATTTGGGAATCTGGTGGCGTCGATTACGATTATGAAGAAGGGGACGGGGACGGCTTCGCCGGAGGAAGTTCTGGCCGCTTATGAATACTCTGGCGATTGATATCGGCGGGACCAAGTTCACAGTGGCTCTGTTCGAAGAGGAGCGGATGGTGCGGCGCGAATCGCGCGGCACCGATCGCGAAGGCGGGCCGGAGTGGATGGTCGGGCAGATTGAAGGGATCGCGGCGGCCTGGCAATTCGACCGCTGTGGAATTGGATTTGGCGGACCCGTGGACTTCGAGGCGCAGAAGGTGGTGCTTTCGACGCACGTCGGCGGATGGCGGGAGTTTGATCTGGTCGGGCGCATCGCGCGTTTGTTTCGTGTGCCCGTCGTCATGGACAACGACGCGAACGTGGGGGGACTGGGCGAGGCGATCTATGGCGCCGGGCGTGACGCGCGGCCGATGTTCTACATGACGCTTTCGACCGGCATCGGCGGAGGCATCGTGCTGGGCGATGCGACCATCTACCGGGGCGCCGATTCCTATGCGGGCGAATTGGGACACCTCACAATAAAGCCGGAAGGGCCGGAATGCCTGTGCGGGTCGCGTGGATGTTTTGAGCGGCTCTGCGGCGGCATGTGGCTGGAGCGCGATTACGGCAAAACGGCGAAGGAGTTGATGGAGGACCCGGCGTTTGTCGAACGCTACGTGGTGGACCTGGCGCAGGGGTTGAAGGCGGCGGTGATGATCCTGAATCCGGCGCGCATCGTAATCGGCGGGGGAATCGCCAAGGCGGGCGACGCGCTGTTTGTACCATTACGCGCGGAACTGCGGCGCCAGGTGACCGCGTGGTCGCGGGCTCGGCTGGACGTGGTCCCGGCCGGGCTGGGCGACGACAGCGTGCTGTACGGCTGCCTCGCGCTTATTCGGTCTTCTTAAAAAGGCTGTCGAACGCCGCGCGCGCATCGCTCGAATTGCGGGGAGCTGCAACGTTCGGCGGCGGAGCCGAGTTCCCGTTCGAGTGCCCGTAGCCGTCGAAGGCGGGAGGATGCGCCGCGTCGCGGGCCACGGTGAAGCGCGGCTTGAACAGCGTACATTCGTTGGCCTGATCCTTCATCGCGATCCGCACCGGCACCGGGCGGGTGGAGGGCTCAAAATAGGAACACTGCTTGCAGCAGTGCAGAGCCGCGCCGCACTTGGGGCATTTGCCCTTAAAATCGATATCGGGAAGAAGCGTGGTGGAACAGTTATAACATCGTGCCGCCGTAACCGACTGCACCATGCGCGGAAGCCGCGGACCGGTGATATCGATGGGCGGGCGTGGACCCTGAGGCTTGGGGCGTTCGTCACGCCGCTCACCTTTATTGTTTGAGAAATCACGGCTGTTCGAGTCCTGATAGCCGTTTTGACGGTACTTTCGTTCGCCTTCCATAGGTACTGGATTGGCTCACTCCTTTGATGAGAAGGTATACAACACTGCTGGGATAGAATTCGGAATTGTTTCTTTCGGTCAGGAAGTCCGCGGAACCAACCGGCTCGACACGTGGGAGGTTGGACCGCTCGAAAAAACGTCTAAACCACTATGTACCACGGATTTCAGTAAGAATCCAGCGAAATCTTACTTGAAAGCAATATATCGGCCTCTTTTCACGATTCTTTATGATTCGCCGGCCCATTTGAGCGGCGCATTGCAGGGCCGGTTCAACGGATCGTCACAATGATTGGGGCTGACACGGAGCGCATATCCCAAACGGCCGGTAGTAAACGGGGCGAAATCGCGCCCGAACATATAAACCGATTCCTGTTGGGTACCAGTGGGCGCCAGCGTCAGCACCTGGGTATCCTCCAATTCGCCGTTGGCGGCTACGCGTCCAACCACGGCTTCGACGCGGACATCCTGGGGCGTCAGGCCGGCCAGATCCAGGCTGGCGCGCATTGGCACGGAGGAGCCGGCGGAGACGGTCTCCCCTCCAATCCCCACATCGACGAATTTCAAAGCGGGCCATTTTTCGGTGACCGTGCGCAGCCAGCGAACATGCTCCCGGGAGGAGGCGAAACGGTCGCGGCAGACACGCTCGTAGCCCAGATGCGCGGGCTCGTACAATTGGGTCGCATATTCCATCACCATGCGCTGGCAGTTGAAATTCGCGCTCACCGACTTCAACGACTGTTTGACGCGGCGCATCCATTCGACCGGCACGCCTTGCTCGCGGCCTTCATAAAACATGGGCACGATTTCGCTTTCGAGCACGGAATAAATGCCGGCGGCATGGGCATCGTCGCGATCGACGGAGTAGGGGTCGCGGTCGCCGATGACCCAGCCGCCCGAATCCTCGGCCGCTTCATCGAACCAGCCGTCGAGGATGCTGAGGTTGAGCGTGCCGTTGATGCCGGCCTTCATGCCGCTGGTGCCGCAGGCTTCCTCGCCGCGGCGGGGATTGTTGAGCCACACGTCGACGCCCTGCACCATTTCCCGCGCCACTTGCACGCTGTAGTCTTCGACGAACACGACCCGCTTGGCGAGTTCGGGGTCCTGGGAATACTGAACAATGTCGCGGATCAGACTCTTGCCCGGAAGGTCGAGCGGATGGGCCTTGCCGGCGATCAGGATCTGCACCGGCATGCGGGCATTGTTCACAATCCGCTTCAGGCGGGCGAGGTCGCGGAACAGCAGCGTGGCGCGCTTATAGGTGGCGAAGCGGCGCGCGAAGCCGATGGTCAGAGCGTCGGGGTCCAGCACTTCCTGCAACCGCTTGACCTCGGAGCCGGGAGCGTTGCGCTCGATGGCGCGGTGCGCGGCGCGGTCGCGGACGAAGGCGATCAGGCGGCGCTTGCGGCGGCGATGCGCTTCCCACAGCTCGGCTGCGGGAATCTCGGCGACCTGATCCCAGACGGAGGGATCGAAATGACCCTCGCGCCAATCCGGCTGGAGGGCCTGGTCGTAGATGCCGGCCAGGTCGCCGTTAATCCAGGTGGGCAGGTGCACACCGTTGGTGACCGAAGTAATCGGGACCTCCCACACCGGCAGCTTCGGCCACAGACTCTGCCACATCTGTTGCGAGACGTGGCGATGAATGCGGCTGACCGCGTTGCGATAGGCCGAGGTTTTAAACGCGGCGATGGCCATGGAGAACGACTCCTGCGCGTCGCCCGGATTGCTGCGCCCCAGCGATAGAAGCTGATCGAAGGAAATCCCGGAGTCGCGGCAATAGTCCTGAAAATACTCGTACAGGATCCCGGAGTTGAACAGGTCGATTCCGGCGGGCACGGAGGTGTGGGTGGTAAAGACGTTGTTGGTGCGGCAGGCGTCGAGGGCCTCCTCGAAGGTCATCTGCTGGCCGGCCATCAGGCGGCGAATCCGCTCGATGGCGAGAAACGCCGAATGGCCCTCGTTCATGTGATAAACGGTGGGCTGGATGCCGAGTTCTTCGAGCGCGCGCAATCCGCCGATGCCCAGCGCAATCTCCTGGCGGATGCGGTTGTGCAGATCGCCGCCATAGAGCTGCGCGGTGATGGTGCGATGCCCGGCGTCCGGGTTCTGCGGAATGTTGCTGTCGAGCAGATAGAGCTTCACGCGGCCGACATCGATGTGCCAGACCTTCAGGAACACCTGTGCGCCCGCCAGCATCACGCTGACCAGCATTTCGCTGCCGTCGGCGCGCTGGACCGGGCTGACCGGGAGGGAATAGAAATCGTTGACCGGCGTGCGTTCCTTCTGCCAGCCGTCGGGATCGATGGATTGGCTGAAGTACCCGTTCTGATAAAGCAGGCCAACGCCGGTCAGCGGCAGATTGGCGTCGCTCGAAGCTTTGAGATGATCGCCCGAAAGGACGCCCAGGCCGCCGGAATAAATCGGCATACAGTCGAGCAGTCCGTACTCCATCGAAAAATAAGCCACCATCATGCCGGATGGCCGGGTGGAGGTGGATGCCATATACGCATCGTGCGTCTCGCAGGCGCGGCGATAGAGGGCCAGATACCGGGGATCGACCGCGGCCCGCTCCAGGGTCGCCTGCGATACGCGGCCCAGCATGACGATCGGGTTATGATTGGATGCCTTCCAGATAACGGGGTCCAGGCGGCGAAACAGGGAGCGGAGCGAATGGTTCCAGCTCCAGTGAAGATTCAGCGCGATTTCCGACATGCGCTGCAACGCCGCGGGCAACGCGGGCCGCACCAGAAATTCTTTGAGTGGACGGATCTGAAAGGACATCTCGAAAAGCGCCAGTTCTACAGCATAGCAGAGGATCGCGCTATGCTAATTCGCGGATGAGTCGAAAAAGTACCATGGCTGTCGTGGCGGGCGTCCTGCTGGTTTCGGGCTGCGGCGATTCGAAGAAGCCGATTGTTGTGGGATCGAAGAGCACGACGGCCCAAGTGGTGCTCGGCGAGATCGTGGCGCAGCATCTGGAGCACCGGCTGGGGCGCAAGATCGGGCGGAGCTTGAGCCTCGGCAATACGCCCCTGGTGTACCAGGCGCTGACGAATGGCGAGATCGGTGTTTACCCGGAAGAAACGGGGACGGTGCAGGCGCTCATTTTGAGGGAGTCCCGATCCTCCGACGCGGCCACCACGCTGGAGCGCGTCCGCAACGAGATGCGGCGAATCGCGCAGGTTGTCGTGCTGGACCCCTTGGGCGTCGATGATTCCTGGGCAGTGATAGTTCGAAATGAGAAGATCCAGACCCTGAGCGACGCCGAGCGGGCCAAAACCGGGTGGAAGCTCGGCATCACCCGCGACTTCAACCAGCGTGCCGATGGTCTCTCCACCCTGAACCAATATCGTCTGCCTATGGGCGCCCCGCCCCGGGTTTCCGATCCCGGCTCGTTATACGCCGAGTTCGAGTCGGGCACGATTACTATGCTGGTTGGCAGTGCAACCGACGGTCCGCTGGCTCGCCACAGCGAATGGAAGGTGCTCCGCGACGATAAGAAGGTTTTCCCCGTCTATCAGACCTGCCTGATGGTGCGCGTCGACCTGCTCCTGAACGATTTGAAACTTCAGCCTGCGTTGGCGGAGCTATCGGGCAGGATTACCAATGACGTTCTGCGGAAGCTCGACGCAGAGGTGGACGTCGATCACAGGACGCCGGCGGAGGTGGCAGCGGAGTTTTTGGCTCAGGCGGGCTTGAAATAATTCTTAAGGAACAAACCTTTGGGCGGTTGCGTCCGTCTAAGTAATCAAAGCAGCACAGCCTCCGCGCGGATCCCTTTCCCCAACAACAACTCCCGCACGGAGGCTGCTTTTTTTCAAGACCTGTTTCAATAGTCTACAGCGGATTCCAAAAGCGGTCAATGGGGACAAATAAGTCCCGGAAGCGGACATTTTAGTCGCGAAATTCGACCGAGCGCGCGACCGTAATGGCTTTATTTTCGAGCAGCTGCTGGAGCACTGCCTCGCTGACCGGCTCATCCGTCTTGACCACGGCAATCGCTTCGAGCACTCGGCCTTCTTCCGATGGCGCATGCTGCCGTCCGAGCGAAAAATTCGCGATGTTGATCTTATTCCGCCCCGTCACCGAACCGACATAACCGATCACGCCCGGCACATCCGCGTTGCGCAGAAACATCAGATGTCCGGTGAGAGGAGCCTCGCAGCGGATCCCCCCCACGGAGAGCAGACGCGGCCGGTCGAGCACCAGCGCTCCCTCCACCTGCGTAGTTCCCTCATCGGTTTCGAGCTCCAGCTTGACCGAATCGGCGTGACCCACGCGTTTCTCATGCCGCTCGGCATAGCCGAGGCCCCGCTCGGTGGCGATTTGCAGCGCATTCACGACATTCGCCTTGCGGTGCAGTGAACGGCTCAGCACCCCGGCCAATCCCGCGTTGCGAATCAGATGTGTGTTCTGATCGGAAATGTTGCCGTGATAAATCAGCCGCACCATGCGCGGATTCCCGGTGGCGACATAAGCGGCGAACGTCCCCAACCGTTCGGCGAGCACGGCATAAGGCCCCACCGTGCGATACTGCTCGGTCGTCATCGCCGGCACGTTGAGCGCATGACTCGCGAGTCCCTGGCGCAGAAACTGCACCAGCTGCTCGGCGATGCGGACACCCACCGTTTCCTCGGCTTCCTCGGTCGATCCGCCGATGTGCGGCGTGGCGATCACCTGATCGAACTGGAGCAGGGGCTCGCCCGAATCGGGCGGCTCGGTCTGAAACACGTCGAGGGCCGCACCGGCCACCTTGCCCGATTCGATGGCCTTCCGCAGCGCCTCCCCGTCGATCAGTTCGCCGCGCGCGCAGTTCACGATGCGCACACCTTTCCTCATCTTCGCGAAGGCCGCAGCGTTCAGCATCCCGAAGGTTTCGAGTGTCAGCGCGACGTGCAGGGTAATGTAATCGCTTTGCGCGAACAGCTCACCCAAAGGCTTCAGCGTGGTGCCCAGATCGGCCGCGCTCTGCGAATTGACATAGGGATCGTTGGCGACGATCTTCATCTCAAACGCCCGCGCGCGCCGCACCACTTCCTGGCCGATGCTGCCCAGCCCGACCACGCCCAGCGTCTTGCCGCGCAGCTCCGTGCCGACGTACTTCACCCGGCCCCAGTCGCCGCTCTTGGTGGAAGCGGCGGCCTGCGGAATGGAGCGCGCCATCGCCAGCATCAGCCCCAGCGTGTGTTCCGCCACTGAAACCGCATTGCCGCCCGGCGTGTTCATGACCAGAACCCCCGCCGCGGTGGCAGCCTCGACGTCGATATTTTCCGCTCCGACGCCCGCTTTCCCGACCACCTTCAGATGCGGAGCGGCAGCCAGCAGCGCCTGA
>JBEKOZ010000040.1:0-14508 GCA_049521275.1 Bryobacteraceae bacterium
GGAGGCTCGAAAAATCGAAGCGCGAAAATTCGGGATGCGTGAGCTGCGCGATGAACATGGTGGGCACGCCGTAAATCGAGGTAGCCCGCTCCTGGTGAATCGCTTGCATGGTCGACAAAGGATCGAAGCTGGGCGCCGGAAGAATCAGCGCGGCGCCGGCCGAAAGCGCGGCCATGGTGCCGATCACGCAGCCGAAGCAGTGATACATGGGCACGGGCGAGCACACCCGGTCCTGTTCGGTATAGCGCAGGCCATGCGCGCAAATGCGTCCGTTGTTGAGCAGATTGTGATGCGTCAGCAGCACGCCCTTGGGCGATCCGGTAGTGCCGGAGGTGTACTGAATATTGAGGACGTCGTGGCAATCCGCGGCGAAGTCCGGGATGTCGACGCCCTCGGCGATCATGCGGTCCCACGATTCTTCGCCCAGATAAACGACGTGTTCGAGCGCGAGCACTTCGCCATGGATCGCCTGTTCGAGAATCTCGCGGTACTTCGAGCGCGCGTCTTCACAGCGCAGGATGAGAGCCTTCACGCCGGAACGTTTCAGCACATAGGCCAGCTCGAGCGCGCGATAGGCGGGATTCACGTTGACCTGCACCAGTCCGGCGCGCGCGCAGCCGAGCTGTAGATAGATCCACTCGGCGCAATTGGTAGCCCAGACGCCGACGCGATCGCCGGGAGCGAGCCCGAGTCCGGTCAATCCACGCGCGGTTTTTTCCACTTCGTCCGCGAGCTGTGCCCAAGAAAGCCGGATCTGCTGATGAGGAACGATGAGGGCTTCGCGGTCGGGGAACTTTCGAACGGTCTCGGCTAAGACCTGAGGAGCCGTCTCGGTGGTCAGCGCAAACGCGGGGCCGCGGGCATAGGAATCCATCGGGTCGATTCTATCGCAGTCACGATTAGTAGACGTCGCGGCGATGAGCGATCTTCGTTAGGGAGGATCCCCTGGCAGGGGTTATAACCCCGTCACGTTAGTGCGGGGATTCGGCGGTCCGAGCGCCGGTAACGATATCGCCGAGACACGGATTCGGCCGCGCTTCACGAGATCGGCTTTGACCTTTTCAAAGGGAACGTCTTTTTCAGTGCGGCGCGATTCAGAAATCAGACCGTCCCAGAAGTCCTCCAGCATGGGGCCGTACTTCTTCAAGTCGATTTGAACAGCAACCTTGCGACCCTTGGTGTCCGTCACGAATTGAATTCCGCTCATAATCTATTCTCTCATTCTCCGACGGGACCTGCCTTTCCGCAGGCTCTCTTGTGCGAAAATCGCGAAATGAGATTCGCCCTCCTCGCCTTCACCCTCGCGCTCGCCGGTGCCGCGAATATCGATCAATATTTGAACGCACCCTTCTCCTCCGCCATGACCGCCGCGCCCTCGGGCGGTAAGGTCGCGTGGCTGATGAAGGAACGCGGCGCGAACAACCTGTGGGTCGCCGCCGCGCCCGATTTCAAGGGCCGCCGGCTCACCTCCATTACCGAAGACGACGGGCAGGAGATCGGCGAGGTCGCCTGGTCGGCCGACGGCAAATCCATCGTCTACGTGCGCGGAGGCGACCTCGAAACCAACGGCGACAATCCCAATCCCGAGAGCCTGGCCAAGACCCCCGAAATGGCCGTCTGGGTGATTCCCTTCGATGGCGGCGCGCCCGTCAAGTTGAGCGAGGGCCGCATGCCCGCCGTCTCCGCCAAGGGCGATGTCGCGTTCGTCCGCAACGGGCAAATCTGGCTCACCAACCTGAAGGGCGATAAGCCGGTCGAAATCGTGCACACCAAGGGCCAGTCGATGGAGCTGCGCTGGTCCCCCGACGGGACCACGCTGGCGTTCGTCAACGCGCGCGCCGAGCACGCCTTCATCGGCGTGTTCAAAATAGGCGCGAAATCGGTGGGCTATCTGGACCCCAGCGTCGACTCTGACACCTCGCCCGTCTGGAGCTCCGACAGCCGCCGCATCGCTTTTATTCGAATTCCTACGTTGACTCGCGCCGGAGGTGCGAGCCCGGTACGCGACGCGCCGCAGCCGTGGTCCATTCGCATCGCCGACGCGACCACCCTCACCGGCCGCGAAGTATGGCGCGCGAAGCCGGGGCCGGGCAGCGCGTTTCACGCCATGGTCGCGGACAATCAGATTCTGTGGGCCGATGGCGACCGCCTCGTGTTCCCGTGGGAGAGCGACGGCTGGTGCCATCTTTATTCGGTGTCGGCTGAAGGCGGCCCGGCGAAGCTCCTGACGCCCGGCGCATTCGAGGTGGAGGATGTTGCGCTCTCGCACGACCGCCGCGAATTGCTGTTCTCCTCCAATCAGGACGACGTCGACCGCCGTCACATCTGGCGCGTTCCAGCCGGAGGCGGCGCGGCCGCGCCTATCGTCAAGCTCGGCGAAGGCATCGAATGGGGGCCGCAGGACGCGGGCAATGGAGCCGTCGCGTACCTTCGTTCCAGCCCCAAGGAAATCGGACGCGCCGCGGTCATGACGGGCGCTTCACACGACCTCGCGCCGGAGACCATCCCCGCCGACTTCCCGATCAACGAGCAGGTGGTCCCGCAGCAGGTGATTTTCGCGGGCGCCGACGGCTTGCAGATTCACGGACAGCTTTTCCTGCCCAAAGGATCGGGCAAGCATCCCGCGATTATTTTCTTCCACGGCGGATCGCGGCGCCAGATGCTGCTCGGCTGGCATTACATGTATTACTACTCGAACGCCTACGGCATGAATCAGTACCTGGCGAGCAAAGGCTACGTGGTGCTGAGCGTGAATTACCGCAGCGGCATCGGCTACGGCCTCAATTTCCGCGAGGCGCTGAATTACGGCGCGTCGGGCGGCAGCGAATATAACGATGTGATGGGCGCCGGTCTCTACATGGCTGCGCGCGCCGACGTCGATCCCAAGCGCATCGGCGTCTGGGGCGGGTCCTACGGAGGCTATCTCACCGCGATGGCGCTTTCTCGGTCGAGCGACCTGTTCGCCGCGGGCGTCGATCTGCACGGCGTCCACGACTGGTCCGCCCGCGGAGGCAGCGTCGCCAATCCCAATCTCGATCCCGATAAGCAGCGCGACCAGGCTCGTCTCGCGTTCGAATCTTCGCCCATGGCGACCGTCAAAGGATGGAGATCGCCCGTGCTGCTGATTCACGGCGACGACGATCGTAATGTGAATTTCAGCCAGACCATCAAGCTGGTGGAGGCGCTCAGAAATCAGAATACCGAGTTCGAGGAGCTGATCTTCCCCGACGAGATTCACGATTTTCTGAGGGTCCAGGACTGGTCCCGCGCCATGCACGCCGCGGAGTCATTTTTCGAAAGGAAGCTGGCTAAATAAACTCGCTTCCTGAAAGCGTGAGAAATTTTCCGGTCCAAGACCACCAACACATGGATGAAGCATTATGAGCGGCGCTTGCCGCATTGGGACGTAACAGACCAGCCCCTCTTCGTTACGTTCCGTCTGCACGGCAGCCTCCCGGCTACCCGCGTGTTCGCCCCGGCCAGCCTGACGACGGGGAAAGCGTTCGTCGTGATGGACCGCATGCTTGACAAGGCATGCGACAGGCCCGAAGCATCTGCGCCGCCCGGAGATTGCCGCCCTCGTAGTTACAGCCGCGCGCGACGGAGAGCGGCGATTCAACCGCTATCAACTCCACGCCTTTGTGGTCATGCCGAATCACGTTCACCTTTTGGTGACCCCGTCCGTCCCCGCAACAAAATGGCTGGGGCCCCTCAAGGGATTCACCGCGCACGAGGCAAATCGATTCCTCGGCCTGACGGGCAACCCGTTCTGGCAGAACGAAAGCCACGATCACCTGGTGAGATCGCCGGAGGAATTCGCACGCATTCAGAAATACATTGAAAGCAATCCGGTATCCGCGGGCCTGGTTGATTCCCCGGAAGCCTTCGAGTGGTCGAGCGCTGCCAAACTGATCGTCGTTGATCCCTACAAGGCGCAGGAGCCTGCAGGGCGGCCAATTTTGGCTGCAGCCGCCTTTCGAGGCGGCCCGCGCTGAGGCGCAATTTTCGAATAGCCCGCTTTGCCACCGCGCCGCCGCTGATCTCTACGTGGCGGCCCAAGAGCCTGCTGAAAGCAGGCTGCAGGCTAAATAGCCCGCCCTACAGAACGGTCACTGCCGCGGTGGACGCCCTCCGGCGGCCTCGCGCGAGGCCAGCGGACGCGCCTCATTCACCACCACGGTGCGTCCCATCAGATCTTTGCCGTGGCAATTCTCGATCGCCTGCTGCGCTGCCGCGTCGTCCTGGATTTCGACGAACCCGAAACCGCGCGCCTGGCCCGTGAACTTGTCGCGCATCACCGTCACGGTGTCCACCGCGATGCCGTGTCCGGAAAAGAAATTGTGGACGTCCGTCTCGTTCGCCGCGTAAGGGAGATTTCCTACGAAGAGCTTCTTCATCGAGACTCCTCAAAATACGAGTAGCATTATGCCACGCGTTTCCCGTGAAGTCAAAGGGGAATAATCTATTGTTCGAAATAGCCGGTAGCCAGCTCGGGTTTGTGTTCCAGCGCCTGCCGCCAATAATTGCGCGCCTCTTCGACATTGCCCTGGGCCTTCAGCGCATGCCCCAGGTTCAGCAGAGCCTCGGCGAAATTCGGCCGCTCCGTCAGCGCTTCCTGATACAGGCGAATCGCGTCTTCGTGCTGGCCGGCTTTCTGGAGCAGCAGCCCGGTGTTATAGAACAGCTCCGGCGTCCGCTCGCCCGCTTCAATCAGCTTCGCTTGCAGGTCGAGAGCCTTCTCGACATCCTCGCGTTCCACCGCCAGCGCCGCCAGGCCGCGTAGCGCGTCAATCGATCGCGGATCCGATTCGAGCACGCTCTCAAAGGCCTTCGCCGCGGCGTCATGATCGCCCACGTTCCAATAGGAAAGCCCCAGATTCAACTGCGCCTCCGGCCACGGCGAACGCTTGCGCACGCATGCCTGGAACGCTTCCGCCGCGCCGCGATGGTCGGCCCTTTGCAACCGCAGATAGCCCAGCCGGAACCACGCGTCTTCCCATTCCGGATTGCGGCTCAACAGCTTTACGTACAGCCGCTCGGCGTCTTCTTTCTCGCCCTGCTGCTCCAGCACGCTCGCCAGGTTGTAAATCACGTCGGCCAGGTCGGGAGCGATTTGCAGCGCCCGCTCATAGGATTCCCGGGCCTGCTTCAATTCACCCAGCTCCTGCCGCACGATGCCCAGGTTCACGTGCGCCTGCTTGGCGTCGGGACGCACCCGTACCGCCTCCGCATACGCTTTGCCGGCTTGTTCCAGCCGTCCGCATTTCTGCTCGGCGACGCCCAGGTTGAACCAGCGCTCGAAATGATCGGGCGTGAACTCCACCAGCTTCTGGCAATAGCGCGACGCGGCTTCATACTCGTTGCCCTGGAACGCGCACGTCGCCAGGCCTTCAAGAGCCGCCTGCGAGAACGGGCGCATCACCAGCAGCCGTTCCGAATATTGCTGGATCAGCTCGTGATCCTTCCGCGCCATGCCGATGGTGATCAGATTCACCAGGCATTCTTCCGACTGCGGATTCTTTTCTAAAATCTTCAAATAGAGCGCCGTCGATTCGTCGAATTTCCACAGCAGTTGGAGCGAAACCGCCTTGCCGAACAACGCCGTTTCATGTCCCGGCTGCCGCGCCAGCACCTTGTCGAAACAACCGATCGCCGGTTCCGGCTTCTCCTGATGCAACAGGCAGATCCCCAGCCCCAGCTGCGCCTCTTCGCGCTGCGGGTCCACTTCAAGTGCCTTAGTGAACGCGTCGGTCGCATCCTGCCAGCGTCCCAGCTTCTCATAGCAGATGCCCAGGTTGAAATTCGCCGTGGCATGCCGCGGCGCCAGCGTCAGCAGCTTTTCGTAGGTCTTGATCGCGTCGTCGTACTGCTCCAGCTCAAACTGGATGTGCCCCTTGGCCGCGAACACTTCGGGCGATTCCTCGCCGCTCTCGATGGCGCTGTTCAGCTCCCGCAACGCTTCCTTGCGCTTCCCTTCGAGATGCAGCGAAACCGACCGTGCCAATGCCGGCGATACCGCCTTCCCGCCCGTACGCACCGCCGAGTCTGCTCCGTTTTTTCGTCCGCTCATGGTTGCCAACCCCCGTTTGTCGATGGAATGTTATAAGGCGCCAGGTATGCGCACAACCGCCCCAGTGTGTCGTACTGGTGCGTCAGCTGCACCCAGCGCAGACGCGAGGACTCCCCGCGCGCCGCGAAAAATCCGACGCCGCCCTTCCGTAAGCGCGGCTCAGACCAGCTATCGACCATTTGTCCCTGGATCGTTAGAGCGAAACTATCGCCGTGAATGTCCATCACCACCCGGTAGAGCATGTCTTCCCGCGCATTGATGAACGCCGCGGTATCCGCCCGGTCCTGCGCCACGCCGTGGATCACCGCATAGCGGGTGATGCCCATCGTCGGCACCGGACCCGGTTTAAGGACCACCAGTTTCACCACGTAGTAATCGTCAAAATCGGCCGCCCGCACTACCCAGCTCATTGCTTTTTTGTCGACCATTCCTAAAAATTGCAGCTGATAGTCGGTCAGCTCGAGCGAGGGAACGTACAACGCCAGCGGACCCGGCCGCACGAACCCGGTCGCGTCGAAGGCCCAATCGGTGGTGCCTCCGCGGCTGGTCCAGTCGTCTAAGCCGGAGCGAAAATCCTCGTCCAGCGCGATCGCCGCCCGATCTTTCATCGATTGCTTTATGTTCAGCCAGCGCTCGCTTAACTGGCTCTTGAAATTGTGCTCGATGGTGTGCTCGATCCCGCGTGGAATTTCCGCCGCCTGCGGTGGCGCGGTATAGGTGATCTTCCTCAAGGACGGATGCAAGGCCAGCGCCAGCAGGATCGGAATGCCGAACATCAGCAGCTTCAGATCGCGAGGCGCATGTTTCCAGAACCCCGCAATATGGCTCCAGGCTGGGGTCGCCTCTTTGCCCTCCGGAGGCATCAGATCCCCGAGAACGGACGCGTTGAGCTTTTCCTTGGGTTCCTCTGGCGCCAGCGCCGGCGGCGGCGGCGCGGCGATGAAATCCGCGATCGGTTTCGCGTCGATCGGCTCCAGCCGCGACGCCGGACGCATGGGTTCGGTCGACAACGGCTGGGGCGGGCTGAAACTCGGCAGTGCGTTCGGAGCCTTGGGCTCATTCGGTGTGGCGCTGGCCAGCGGCAGCAACCCCGCGGCGCCCGGCGCCTGGATGTGCTCCGCGGATGCGCCCGCCGACGTCGCACCCGCGGCGGCCGCCATCGTCTTGCGTTCTGGAATCGCAACCTCTTTGGCCGCCGGCGGCAGATTCTCCGGCTCGATCGAGGCCACGGTCATCGCCCTGTCGCGCGTCGCCACCGTGTAGCGGCTCCCGGCGGCCAGCCGCAGTCGCGGCCGCAATGCCGGCGTCGAGAGTTCGTACCGCGGTGATTCCTCGCTGGTATCTTTTCCCATCGCCCGCAGGCTGTCGATCCAGGTCCCATGCACCAGCGGCACCAGATCGAGCGAAAGCGGCCGCAATCCGCCCAGCGTCAGCATCGCCCGCGCCGGCGTCACTCCGCACTCCGTCACCCCCAGCGGCAGATGCGCCCGCAAAACCGCGAAAGATGCGGCCGGCCACGGGTCCCGGCGGATTCGGTGGGAATCGACCGGCGCGAACTTGGCCAGAGCCATCGGCTCTTCCGCCCGCGGGACATAATCCTGCTCCTGCGTTTCCGCCAGCACCCCACCCTGTGGCGTTGCCGTAAGCGATAAGTCGCGGCACGGCTGCAGCGGAGAATTGACCGCTTCCAACCGCGGCGCGGATTGATAACGCTGCGGCTCAATCGGGATTTTCACGATCCTCGCCGCCACTACGTCTTTGGCCCTCGATGGGGGCGGGCTCAGCGGCAGCCGCACCAGGCACCCGGCCTCCAGCGCGTTCGGCTCCGCCGCTTCCAGCCGGTCCGTCGGCCACTGCGCCTGCGGAAGCGCGTATACCCGGATAAATTCCGCCAGCGGAGCCGGCGCCTCTACTTCGCTCGGAGTCGCGATCTGCGGCGCCCAGAAAGGTGTCCGCGGATGAATTTCCGAATCGTATGCGTAAGCATCTCCCGCCATCCGCAACAGCGATTCGTCGAATTTCGCCGTCACCACCGGCGGGATGATTCCGCTCGGCGCCGGAATTTCCTCCACCACCGTTCCCAGAATCGCCTGTACGCCCTCCGGCGGGCGAATGGCCCGCAGGCAATCGTGCGTTTGATGCAGCCGCTCGACAGCCAGCCGTTCCTGTTCCTGCCAGTACAGCTTGCGGTGCGGCGAAGAACAGAATTGTCCGTTCGTGATTTTACGGTAAAGCGGCAGTTTCCCGTCGCAATACAAACAGCGTACGTCACTAACCCAGGACATTCTATTTAATCGTACGGTTCATTCCTGTCAATTAACACTAAGCAAAGCCCCTATTCAGGGGGTAGGGTTATCGCTTAACAGGGATATATTTCTTGCGGTCCTTTTGCCAAGAATTCCAGCCGGCAGGAACGCCTGGCAAAGAATCAGGGAACCCAATACATACGCCACCACAAATACGAGGTTTGCCGCCGTCCACGCCGCCCCGTGCTGATCAACCAGCCGCCGCAACCCGAACGAAATCGCCGCTCCCGTCGCGATGATCCCGAACCCCGCGCTCACCGTCAGCAATTGTGGATCCCTCTTGCGCGACCCCAGCAGCGCCGTCCACAGCCCCAGGTTCAGCAGCGCCGCGCCGAAGTTCAACAACTGGCCCGTGTGGTCGAACCAGGCCGGCGTGAGGAAGGCTCCTTTAAACAGCACGAAAGGCAGCGCCAGCGTCACCGCCATCACCGCGCCCAGCATGCGCCGCATCGCGCCCTGTGCCGGACTCCCCTCCATCGCCCGATCCGTCAGCAAAATCAGAATGCAGAACAGCACCACGTCCAGCACCAGCTCGTCCGTCCAGAAGAGGACGCGGTATAGTCTGCTGTGGCTCCCCACCGTGCCGGTCACCGTCATCTCCACCGCCGAAGTCCCCAGTTCCAACAGGCAATAGCCCAGCACGAACGCGTACTTCCGAACCGGTCGCAGAAATAGAAACACCACTGTCGCTACCTGGAACAGCGCCGTCGCAAAAGACAAAATGAGGAACAATAATTCCACGTAATCTCTCCATCGGCAGAACTTGTGTTAACTTGTGAGCAAGCATGCGATTTGTCCTGCTCAGTGCTGTCGCTGCGTTGCTTCACGCGCAGGAAGCCGCGCCCCGAACCAAGGCCGACGATTATCCCGCGCGCGCCCAGCTCGACGCCGTCACCATCGCCGCCGAGTACCTGGTCCACTCCATCCCCACTCCCCAGGGAACGCTCATCGCCCGGGACTACCTGGTGGTCGAAGTCGCCTTTTTCGGCCCTTACAATTCCCGCCTCCGCATGTCCCCCGACAACTTCACCCTGCGCATCAACGGCCACGGGACCCCGCTCGTAACCGGCCTTCCCGGCATGGTCGCGCAATCCATTCAATTTCCTACCGAACATCCCGGCGTCACCGGCGCGGTCGGCGTCTCGAGCGGCGACGGCACCGTCACGGTCGGCCCCCGCGCGCCTCCCAGCCAGTTCCCCGGCGATGGAAATGAGAAGACCGCCCCCGGCCAACCGCCGTCCATCATTATTGAAAAGGAGCAGCAGGACACCATCGCGGCCCGCGTCCAGCTCGCCTCGCTGCCCGAAGGTGAAAAATTTCTGCCCCGCTCCGGCCTGGTTTATTTCCCCTTCCGCGGCAAGATCAAGAACCTCCATTCGCTCGATCTGCTTTACGATGGCGCGATGGGCAAAACGACGCTAAAGCTTCTGCCCTAGCTTATGCGCCTGGCCCTTCTGCTGTTCCCCGCGCTCCTTCTCTCCCAGCCGCAGCCCGACCCCCGCGAACTCCTCCTCCACTCCTCTGACGCCCTCAATAAATCCGCCAGCTACCAGATCCACTCCCTCAGCCTGGTCGAAACCACCGGCGGCCTCAACAACCATACCGAGATCGCCGCCGTCATCAGCGTCCGCCGCCCCGACCGCATGCGCCTCGAATCCACCAACGAAGCCGCCGGCATGACCGTTGTCAGCGACGGCTCCCACACCTATATCTATTTCGCCAAGGAAAAAAAGTACGTCAAGCGCGCCGCCACGCAATCGCCCGAAACCGCGCTCGGCGAAAACGGCATCCTTAAGGATCTCCCGGACATCAACCGTGCCCTCCTGTCCGTCAAAATCACCGGCGAAAAAACCATGGAGATCGACGAAAAACCCTACGACTGCTGGATCGTCGAAGCCCGCTACGACACCATCAAGCTCCCCGACCAGCAACTCACTGTCTCGAACGCCGTGCAGATCAACTGGATCTCGAAAACCCTCGGCCTCACGCTGCAAAGCAGTCTCACCGCCCATCTCGTCATGGGCTCTCTGCCCGAGCCCGTCGAAATCACCCAGGCCGTCACCACCATGGGCCTCTCGCTCGCCGCCGACCTTCCCGATTCCCTCTTCGTCTTCACCCCGCCCCCCGGCGCGACCGAAACCCCGGATTGGACCCTCCCCGGCCTCACCAAGCCCGACGTCGAAGGCAAACCCGCGCCCGCCATCCCCGGCGCCCCGCCCACCAAAGGAAAGGTGGTGCTGATCGAATTCTGGACCGCCTGGGCCAGCCCCAGTAAACGCGAACTGCCGCTGCTCCAGAAACTTCAGCAGGAATTCCGAAGTAAAGGATTAGTCGTCCTGCCCGTAAAGGTCGGTGGCGATAAACCATCCGCCGGACTTTATCTCCCCGAGAACGATGAGATCCTGAAATCCCTAGCCGTCAACTCCTACCCGACCCTGATCCTGATCGACCGTGAAGGCAAGGTCGCGCTCTACGAAATCGGCGCCAAGTCCGAACAGTCCCTCCGCGCCGCGCTAGCCAAACAAGGCCTGGAATCCCCGAAATGAGTTCAACAAAACTAACCCTCTTAATGATGCTAGCGGCGGCCGCAGCGACGGCGCAGAAGGATAATTGGGCGAACGTGAAAAGCGTCCCCATCGGCGGAGAAATTCGCGTGTCTCTCGAAGGCGGCAAGTCCTACCGCGGCCACCTCCAGAGCCTTACCGATGAAGGGTTAATCATCGTGGCCGCCAGCAGCCAGGAAAAGCTGGCGCGCGCGCAAATCAGGAAGATCGCCACCAAAGGCGACAGCCATCGTTTGCGCAACACGCTGATCGGCTTCGGCGTCGGAGCAGGCGCCGGCTTAGCCATCGGCGCAGGCGAGGACGCACAATGCTCCCCGCACTGTTTTCTAGGCAACGATATAGGGAAAGCAATCTTTACCCCCATAGGCGCCGCAGTAGGAACCATAGTAGGAGTAGCCTGGCCCACGGGCCGCTGGCACGAAATCTACCGCGTGAAATAATTCGACCTACTGGCTCCTGGCTACAGGCTACTGGCTACTTTCTGCTAATCTATTACTTTGCGTCGAACCTATGCCCGCGCGGATGAGCGAGACGTTCGTCCTGCGCACGTATCCCTTCCGGGAATCGGATTTGATCGTCAGTTTTTTTACGCGCGATCTGGGGAAACTGCGCGGTGTCGCCCGGCGAGCTCGCCGGCCGAAGAGCCCTTTCGGGTCTGGTTTGGAGCGGCTGTCCCAAGTCCGTATGGCCTATTTTCAAAAAGAAAATTCCGAACTCGTGAATCTCTCCGGCTGCGATTTGATGCAGTCGCAGTTCGCCATGCAATCGGATTACGCGCGCAGTCTGGCGCTGGATTATTTTACTGAGGTCGCCGAGCAATTGTTGCCGCCGCAAGAACCAAACGAAAAATTCTTCCGCCTGCTGATGGCCGTCCTCGCGGACCTGCGCGCTGGCGGCAACATCTGGCAAGCCACGGCGTATTTCACCCTCTGGACCGTCCGCCTGACCGGCGTGCTCCCGGAACTGAGAGTAAGCGACGAAACCGCCGAAATCGTCGCTGAAATGTTCGCCAAACCCATCTCTGCCCTAAGCCCGCGCGAATGGACAAAGCAGACAGCCCAAGATCTGCGCCGAGGCCTGATCCGCACCATGGAACACCACATAGAACGCCGCTTCCTAACCGTCCCCCTACTGGAGGCCTCCTAGTATGGCCCACATCGCCGTCGGCCCATCTTGTAGGGCGGCCAATCTTGGCTGCAGCCGCCTTTTAGGCGGCTCCTAAAATGGACTCCTTTCAACAAACCATCTTCAAGCTAAAGCGCTACTGGAGCGACCGCGGCGCCATCATCACTGAACCCTACGACATCGAAGTCGGCGCCGGCACCATGGCTCCGGAAACATTCCTGCGCGTGCTCGGTCCCAAACCCTACCGCGTAGCCTACGTCCAACCCAGCCGCCGCCCCGCCGACGGCCGCTACGGAGACAATCCCAACCGTCTTTATAAACACCAGCAGCTCCAGGTGATCCTGAAACCATCCCCGTCCGACGTTTTAGAACAGTATCTGGCCAGCCTGGAAGCCATCGGCATCGATCTTTCGAAACACGACATTAAATTCGAAGAAGACAACTGGGAATCTCCAACATTAGGAGCCTGGGGCGTAGGCTGGCAAGTGGTCCTCGACGGCATGGAAGTCACCCAGTTCACCTACTTCCAACAATGCGGCGGCATCGATCTCGACCTGGTCCCTGCCGAAATCACCTACGGCCTGGAGCGTCTGGTGGCGTTCCTCCAAAACGTCGACAGCGTCTACGAAATCGAATGGACCCCAGGAGTAAAATACCGCGACGTCCGCCTGGCCGAAGAACTACAATTCAGCGTCTGGAACTTCGAAATGGCCGACGTAGACCGTCTCTGGCGCCTTTTTGGAGAACACGAAGCCGAATGTAAAAGCCTTCTGTCCCAATACGAAAAGTATCCCGATAAGTCCCGCTTCCCAGTCCTTCCCGCCTACGATCAAGTCCTGAAATGTTCCAACCTTTTTTATCTCCTGGACGCCAGAGGCGCGATCAGCGTAACCGAGCGAGTAGCCGTAATCAAGCGAGTGCGTGATTTGGCAGTAGGCACAGCCAAACTCTGGGCCGCCCAACAGGAGCTCGCATGACCCCGCACTGCAGTTGCTGCATAGCCAGCAATGAAATCCCATCTTGTGGGGCCGTCAGGCGGCGGCGCTTCCGAGCCGTGACCGCAGGGAGCGGTTTCAACCCCGACCGTCAGGGAGGGGAGCCCGCATGAACTTCCTCCTCGAAATCGGCACCGAAGAAATCCCTCACTGGATGATCCCCGGCGCCCTGTCACAGCTATCCAAGCTCGACCTCTTCGGCGCAACCCCCCAAGTCGACGCCACGCCGCGCCGCCTGGTAGTCCGCGCCACAGGATTGCCCGAGCGCACTCCCGATCAAGAGCAACTGGTAAAAGGGCCGCCCATTTCAGCAGGCGAAAAAGCCGCGTTAGGGTTCGCAAAAAAACAAGGCGTCGACCCGTCAGCCATGCAAAAATCCGGCGACTACTATGAGCTCCGCAAACAAATCCCCGGCCGCCCAGTCCGAGACATCCTGGCCGAATCCCTGCCAGCGAGCATCCTGGGAATTCAATGGCCGAAGACCATGTACTGGGGCGCGAAGGGCAGCCCCAGGTTCATAAGACCGATACGCTGGATCGTAGCGCTCCTATACGACCAAATTATCGACTTCGAAATCGCCGGCGTAAAAAGCGGCAACATTTCCCGAGGCCACAGAGTCCTGGGAAATGCGCAAATTATGGTCGATTATGGTTCCATTGAAGCCACTTTGAGGTCAAATAAGGTCGTTTTATCGGCGCAAGAACGACGCCAGAAGATTGAAACCGAGGCCAAATCCCTCGGCGCAAGCTTAGATCCCGACCTGGTCGAGACCCTCACCTACATCACCGAGTATCCCGCCGCCATCAAAGGCGATTTCGACCCGGCTTATCTGGAACTCCCCGCCGAGGTCCTAACCATGGTGATGCGCCATCACCAGAAGTACTTCGCGGTAGAGACGTCCCCAGGTGTCCTGGCCCCGCATTTTGTTGCAGTTATGAACATCCCGGACGATCCCGACGGCCTGGTAAAACGTGGCAACGAACGAGTGCTGAAAGCCCGCTTCAATGACGCCAGGTTTTTCTGGGAAGTCGATCAAAAAAAGCCGCTTGCGGATCGCGTAGAAGACCTTTCGCACGTAACATTTCAAGCCAAGCTAGGCAGTTACCTGGAAAAGACCAACCGAGTAGTGGCCCTGGTAAAAGAGCTAGGCGGCGACGAACACGCCCAACGAGCCGCCTGGCTGGCAAAAGCCGACCTCACCACCGAAATGGTCAAAGAATTCACCGACTTACAAGGTATAGTCGGCGGATTATATGCGAAGGCGCAAGGCGAACCGGAAGCAGTATCGCAGGCAATCTACGAGCATTACAAGCCCTTGAGCATGGAAGGCTCGATCCCGTCGACGCGCGAAGGCCAGATTTTAGCCCTCGCCGACAAGGTAGACAATCTGCGCGAATTCTTTCGAATCGATCTGGTTCCCACAGGTTCAAAGGATCCGTTTGCGCTTC